>NZ_QKVN01000149.1:0-293 GCF_003231195.1 Acinetobacter sp. WCHAc060042 | reverse complement strand
TTATATTTCTCTTTAAAGTATGAACCGTACCGGGTTTGTCGGAGAGTCAATATTCTGAGAGACTATCCCGATGACAAAATTAAAATATACCCCTGAAATCAGAGAAAGAGCGGTTCAATTATTGATTGAATCCGAAAAAGATTATCCATCGAATTGGGCAGCAGTTTCCGCAATTGCTCCTAAAATTGGCTGTACTCCTGAAACACTACGTGTTTGGTATCAAAAATATTTAGATCAAAAAAATCCTGTCAAAGTACAAGATATCTGATCAAGAAAAAATGAAGGGTAATCCC
>NZ_QKVN01000148.1:0-296 GCF_003231195.1 Acinetobacter sp. WCHAc060042 | reverse complement strand
GCTGAACGTATGGGTGGTCAAGTCATGGATACCATGGACATTGAAAACTATACCTCGATTCAAAAGACCCAAGGGCCAAAGTTTGCTGCTGAAATGGAAGCACATGTACGTGAGTACGGTGTGGACATCATGAACTTACAACGTGTTTCTCACATCAAAGGTGCAGATGAGACCGCGAATGGTTTGGTTGAAGTCACTTTAGAAAATGGTGCAAAGCTTGAATCTAAAACAGTCATCCTTTCAACAGGTGCACGTTGGAGAGAAATGAATGTACCGGGTGAAGCAGAATACCGTAC
>NZ_QKVN01000147.1:0-340 GCF_003231195.1 Acinetobacter sp. WCHAc060042 | reverse complement strand
CGTGAAGACGTACAACGTGGTCAAGTACTTGCTAAACCAGGTACAATCAAGCCGCACACTAAATTCGATGCAGAAGTATACGTACTTTCTAAAGAAGAAGGTGGTCGTCACACTCCATTCCTTAACGGTTACCGTCCACAGTTCTACTTCCGTACAACTGACGTAACTGGCGCGATCAAACTACAAGATGGCGTAGAAATGGTAATGCCTGGTGACAACGTTGAGATGTCAGTAGAATTAATCCACCCAATCGCAATGGACCCAGGTCTACGTTTTGCGATCCGTGAAGGTGGTCGTACAGTTGGTGCTGGTGTAGTTGCTAAAGTAACTGCATAATCAT
>NZ_QKVN01000146.1:0-353 GCF_003231195.1 Acinetobacter sp. WCHAc060042 | reverse complement strand
TCATGAATGCTTTTACGATTACTCAGCTGACCACGGGTTTCAGGAGAGCCGTATTTCCTCTTTCTTTGATTTCTGAAACGTAGGTGATGAAAGAGTGTACCGCCATTGTTTTTATCCTGTCGTATAAAGCGATAAATTGAATGCAAACTGACTGGAACATGAGAAGCAATCTGTTCAGGACTCCATTGAAGATCAAGATAAGAGATGACATGTGCCCACATTTCACAAGGGATTCTTTTAGGATTAGGACAATGTCGTCTTCGAGCTACTTTATTGGCATGTTTAGCGAAATAGCCATTTCTAGCTCGATTACGTTTGATTTCTCTAGAAATGGTTGAAGGTGAACGATTCAG
>NZ_QKVN01000145.1:0-363 GCF_003231195.1 Acinetobacter sp. WCHAc060042 | reverse complement strand
ACGTAAAACGTTGACCTATGACCGTGGACGTGAGATGTCAGAACATAAAATCCTCGAAGAAGATTTAGGCATAGATGTATATTTCTGTGACCCACATTCGCCATGGCAGAAAGGTACATGCGAAAATATGAATGGTTTAATTAGGCAATATTTACCTAAAGGGATTGATTTAAATCAGGCAGATCAGCATTATTTAAATCAAGTCGCCATGTCACTGAATACTCGTCCTAGAAAAGCGTTAGATTGGCTTACACCATTAGAGAAATTTGCTCAGCTTGTTGATTATCATAAGGCTTTTGAAACTGTCGCACCTCATGTTTGAATTCGCCATCTATTCAGAACTGCCACACGCGCATGAATTTC
>NZ_QKVN01000144.1:0-366 GCF_003231195.1 Acinetobacter sp. WCHAc060042 | reverse complement strand
CAATAAAAAAGCAAGGCTCTATACCTTGCTTCATTACTGATGGTGGGGACGGAGAGACTCGAACTCTCACACCTTGCGGCGCTGGAACCTAAATCCAGTGCGTCTACCAATTTCGCCACGTCCCCATCAGGGTGCTAACTTTGCGTTAGACTTTAAGTTGGCAGAGGATCAAGGATTCGAACCTTGACGAACGGTTTTGGAGACCGTCATGCTACCATTACACCAATCCTCTATGGCCTTATAAATCATCTTAATTCAAATGATTTATGGTGGGGACGGAGAGACTCGAACTCTCACACCTTGCGGCGCTGGAACCTAAATCCAGTGCGTCTACCAATTTCGCCACGTCCCCAATGGCTGTGTATA
>NZ_QKVN01000143.1:0-376 GCF_003231195.1 Acinetobacter sp. WCHAc060042 | reverse complement strand
TTTAGTACCACGTAGAAGAACACCACAGTTCTCGCCCGCACGACCTTCGTCTAGAAGTTTACGGAACATTTCTACACCAGTTACAGTTGTTTTAACTGTATCTTTGATACCAACGATTTCAACTTCTTCGCCTACTTTCACGATACCAGTTTCTACACGGCCAGTTACTACTGTACCACGACCAGAAATAGAGAATACGTCTTCGATTGGCATTAAGAATGCTTGGTCGATTGCACGTACTGGCTCTGGAATGTAAGTGTCAAGCGCGTCAACAAGAGCAACAACTGCTTCTTCGCCATACTGACCAGCGTCACCGTTAAGTGCAAGAAGAGCTGAACCACGGATAACTGGAGTGTCATCACCTGGAAAGTCATAC
>NZ_QKVN01000142.1:0-376 GCF_003231195.1 Acinetobacter sp. WCHAc060042 | reverse complement strand
TTATGACTTCCCAGGTGATGACACTCCAGTTATCCGTGGTTCAGCTCTTCTTGCACTTAACGGTGACGCTGGTCAGTATGGCGAAGAAGCAGTTGTTGCGCTTGTTGACGCGCTTGACACTTACATTCCAGAGCCAGTACGTGCAATCGACCAAGCATTCTTAATGCCAATCGAAGACGTATTCTCAATTTCTGGTCGTGGTACAGTAGTAACTGGCCGTGTAGAAACTGGTATTGTGAAAGTAGGCGAATCAGTTGAAATCGTTGGTATCCGTGATACACAAGTAACAACAGTTACTGGCGTAGAAATGTTCCGTAAACTTCTAGACGAAGGCCGTGCGGGCGAGAACTGTGGTGTTCTTCTACGTGGTACTAAG
>NZ_QKVN01000141.1:0-382 GCF_003231195.1 Acinetobacter sp. WCHAc060042 | reverse complement strand
ATCAAAGAGGTAAACTCATGTCCCATCGGTAAACCCGCAAAGAAGACACGTGGTTGTTCGCCCGCTTTTGCCACACCAAAGCTCGGTGCACGTGAATTTTGACCATCAAAACGTGCAGTCACCAGTGGAGACAGTGCTGCAACTTCTTCAACCAATTCTTTGATTTTGTCTGATTTCTCAGAACCGTTCAAAGTTGCAACCAATTCAATCGGACCTTCAAGGCGTTCAAGAAGCGTTTTTAATTGAGCTGAAGTATTTTGATCTAACATGGTTAAGCTCTCCAAAGCAGTCTGTAAAATTATTTGATAAAAGAATCATAGAGTAAATCTAAAAATAGATAAAACAGTTTGTTTTTATTTTAATAATCGGTTTTATAGATTTT
>NZ_QKVN01000140.1:0-432 GCF_003231195.1 Acinetobacter sp. WCHAc060042 | reverse complement strand
ATCTTTAGGTATGGTCACTGGCTTTGTGCAAAGTCTGATTAAACTTTGCGGATTAAATTGGACCGCACCAGATTACAGTACGCTTTGTAGAAGACAAAAGCATATTGATATTGCAATCAGCTACCAAAAAAGTAGCGATGGGCTGCATCTACTCGTAGACTCTACAGGGATGAAGTTTCTAGGTGAGGGCGAATGGAAACGCAAGAAACATGGAGCTGAATATCGCCGCCAATGGCGTAAGCTTCATATTGGTATCGATACTGAAACCATTCAAATACGTGCTGTACAACTCACCGCAAATAATGTCAGTGATTCACAGGTACTGGAAGATTTACTTGCTCAAATCCCTTTAGATGAACAAATCGATTCTGCCTATACAGATGGTGCTTATGACACAAAACGATGCCGTCAGGTCATTGCAGATCGGTAAGG
>NZ_QKVN01000014.1:0-88282 GCF_003231195.1 Acinetobacter sp. WCHAc060042 | reverse complement strand
GCGGAGAATATGCGCTAAATTATGCAAAAATACATTTATATAAATTAAAATTATGTGAAATATCTACCATTTATCAAAGAATTTGAAGAAGTGCAAATCGTTTTACCGCATTTTTATACAACTTTAGTCTAGTTTTTCCAAAAAGTGCAGTTTTGATTGCTTTATTTATAGACAAAAAATGAATAATGATTCATTTTATATAAAAGTGAACAATGATTCACTTATTTATAATAAAGCTCACAATTGGAGGTGAGGAAAAAATGACAGCGACAACAATGAATGTAAATGCTGTAATCGATCAGGCGAAGTTTAAACCCTTTCATCTAACGGTTGTTTTATGGTGTTTATTTGTCGTCTTATTTGACGGTTATGATTTAGCCATTAATGGTGTTGCTTTACCGCTCTTAATGAAAGAGTGGGGAATGACAGCAGTACAGGCTGGTATGCTGGCCAGTACCGCTTTAGCAGGTATGATGTTTGGCGCAATGCTATTTGGGATGTTGGCGGATAAAATTGGCCGAAAAAAAGTTATTATTATCTGTGTCACTTTGTTTAGCGGTTTCACGTTTGCAGGTGGTTTTGCATCAAACCCGACTGAGTTTGGTATTTTACGTTTTATTGCTGGTCTTGGGATTGGTGGGGTGTTACCTAATTTGGTTGCGCTGACTTCGGAATATGCTCCACAAAAATTTCGTAGCACCTTGGTGACAGCCATGTTTAGTGGTTATGCCATGGGTGGCATTATGGCGGCATTGTTAGGTGCAGCATTCACCCCGACGTTTGGCTGGAAAATTATGTTCTTCATTGCAGGTATTCCATTACTTTTTATCCCAATTTTATGGAAATTCTTACCTGAATCAGTCACTTTTTTGGTGAAAGCTCAACAAACTGAAAAAGCACGTAATATTATTCAACGTTTGGTTCCTGACGAGACGGTGTCGCCAAATACTGTTTTAATCTTGAATGAAGCAAAAGTGCCAGATGCGTCTGTCGCTGCCTTGTTTAAAAATGGCCGTGCTAGAGGCACTATCTTATTTTGGTGCTGCTTTTTCATGTGCTTATTGATGGTGTATGCCTTAGGCAGTTGGTTACCAAAACTAATGATGGCTGCGGGTTATTCGATGGGGAGTAGTTTGATGTTTTTACTTTCTTTGAATATTGGTGCGGTGATTGGAACAGCAGGAGGGGGTATTCTTGCAGACCGTTTCCACTTGAAACCTGTCATTATCAGTATGTTGATTGTTGGCGCAGTCGCGCTTGTTGGTTTAGGTTTTAATTCACCACAGCCTGTGATTTATCTATTGGTTGCTCTTGCAGGAGCTGCGTCGATAGGCTGTAGTATTTTATTATACAGTTATGTAGCGCAGTATTATCCGCTGGCTGTTCGTTCAACAGGTTTAGGTTGGGCATCTGGCATTGGGCGTGTTGGTGCGATTGTCGGACCAATTGTCATTGGGGTGCTGCTGGGAATGGAGCTACCGCATAAAATGAACTTTATTGCAGTTGCAATTCCAGCAATTATTGCTGCAATTGCCGTCTCTTTCATTCGTCTGAATAATGCTGAAGAAACTGTAACGTCTCAAGTGAAAGTTTCAAGCTCAGTCAAGGCACCGTCTTGATGATATGAATGAAATAAAAGGCTCTCAAACAGAGGGCCTTTTATTTTTGAACAACAGCGTAATGCGAGTGATGTGCTCAATTTGCATGGCCAATGTTATGCTTATAGATGCTTAAAATAAGCAGGATAAGAAGAATGACTAAAGTGCATCAGCAACTCGACCCTCAACAAGCCAATAATCTATTCAAAATTTTGAAACAACGTTTTCAGACACATATGGAACGTCATGAGCATATCCGCTGGGCAGATATCCATGAACAACTTTTAAGGCAGCCAGATAAGTTATGGTCATTACATCACATGGAGCTTAGTGGTGGTGAGCCAGATGTGGCTGTATTGCTGAATACTCAAGCATTGTATTTTTTTGACTGTGCACTTGAATCGCCAAAAGGGCGGCGGAGTATGTGCTATGACCAAGAGGCTTTACTTACGCGTAAAGATCATCCTCCTGAAAATACGGTGATGGATTGGGTTAAAGAACATGCTGTGATGCTTATGACTGAATCTCAGTATTATGCTTTACAGCAATTGTTCAGTTTTGATTTGAAAACATCCAGTTGGGTCGAAACACCAAATGAACTACGCCAACAGGGTGAAGCGATTTTCTGTGATCGACGTTATGGGCGGACATTTAGCTATCACAATGGTGCTGCCTCATACTATGCAAGCCGAGGCTTTCGAACCTATATTAAACTTTAATATATATAGGTAGATAAAAAGAAACCCCGACATCCTGTCGAGGTTTCTTTGTATTTCAGTGCTTAGATACAACTCCTGTCATATCTCACATCCTGATGCTCAAACTGATTATTGTTGTTTTTCGTTTGGGAAACGTCCTGTCTCCTGATGTTTTAAATATACGTGATGAGCGATGTGTGTCATAGCGGGTTTAACGACGATGCATGTAAGCCTAAACTGACAAAAATGATTTTTTCATAAAATAGGGATATTCTTCATGTAAATAAATAGGCTTTTGGAGCGGTTTAACTTGGGATCATAGAAGATCTACTGATGTTGGAGAGCTTCTATTTTAAGCAATTTTAATTTTATTCAGAATGAAATGGACTGCTCAATATCTGTTCGATACTAAAGAAATGAGGATATGAATAATGTAGGTGAGATAAAGGGGAGGACAATGGTTTATGGTTTTAACACATAGGTCACATGATCATGGGTTTATCTTCTTCTCTGATAATATTTGAATAAAAACGTGAAAAATATATTTTTAAAATATGGCTTAATAGAGATAATTAGAATATATGAGATGTGCTCATTGCTACTTTGGCTTTTGTGATTCCTCTAAATAGTTTAGCTAATAAATAACGGAAACAAATCATTCTAAAAAGTTTGTTAATTCATAACCAAAACAGTACAATAAATAAGCTGATAAATTGAACGGTTGAATCAGTACATATTATAAAAATGGAATATTTGAAGCAGAAATTACAGAATATTTTTATAAAAGTGAGTATTGTTGAACCATATAAAAGGGAAGTTTAATCGACACACTTTAACCAAGGTCTTGTGAAAACTTCTCTGTTTGTCATTTAGAATCGGGTACCCAAAAGGTCGAAGCTAAATCAAACACTCAAGATTAATATTGTATGGCACTTTTTACTTGCGAGATAAGCAAATAAAAAGCAGTTAAAAAGTGTCTAGGTTTAGGTGTTTTATGTCAGGAACTCGTGAAAACTGGACATCACGATCTGGTTTTATTATTGCAGCTGTAGGTTCGGCTGTAGGCTTAGGTAATATTTGGCGTTTCCCTTATGTTGCTTATGAAAATGGCGGTGGTGCCTTTCTTATCCCCTATTTATTGGCGTTGATTACGGCAGGTTTACCCCTGTTATTTTTAGACTATGCAACAGGGCATCGCAGTACAGGTTCTCCCCCTAAAGCCTATCGGGCTTTGTTTAAAGGCGGTGAAACATTAGGTTGGTGGCAAGTCTGTGTGTGTATCATCATTGGTTTGTACTATGCCAGCGTACTGACGTGGGCGGGAAGCTATGTTTACTTCTCGATTGGTCAGGCTTGGGGCAGCGACCCTGAAAGTTTCTTCTTTAATACCTACTTACAAACCTCGAAAGCAACGGGTTTCGATTTACAGTTTGTGAGTCATTTATTTTGGCCAATCGTGGGAATTTGGGCACTGACCTTAATTATTTTGTTTGGTGGGGTGAAAAAAGGTGTGGAATTATCGAATAAGATTTTCATGCCTCTGTTATTTGTTTTATTCACCATTTTAGTGGTGCAATCGCTTCGTTTACCAGGTGCAGCAGAAGGCTTAAATGCATTCTTTACACCGAACTGGTCGGCGATGATGGACTATAAAGTGTGGTTGGCGGCTTATGGTCATACTTTCTTCTCGCTTTCCGTTGGCTTCGGGATCATGGTGACATATTCCTCTTACTTAAAGCCGAAAACTAACTTAACGGGTTCGGGTCTGATCGTTGGTTTTGCCAATGCTTCAACTGAAATCTTGGCGGGTATTGGTATTTTTGCAGCATTGGGCTTTATGGCACATGCGGCGGGTAAAGAAGTACAAGATGTCGTCAGTGGTGGTATTGGTCTGGCATTTATTGCGTTTCCAAAAATCATTTCAAGCTTGGGTGCAGGTGCTGATTTATTCGGTCTGTTGTTCTTCTCGTCATTGTTTGTCGCAGGTATTTCTTCCATGGTGAGTATCTTGGAAGTACCAATTGCTGCGATGCAGGACAAGCTAAAATGGAGCCGTAAAAAAGCAGTGACCATTATTGGTGGTGGTAGTGCACTGGTATCGGTGATCTTATTCTCAAGTGTGAATGCGATTAAATTGGTAGATATCGTGGATCACTTTATCAATAATATTGGGATTATCGGTGGTGCACTGTTGTCGATTATCAGTGTGGCTTGGTTTAAGCGCTCTGCTTTACGTGAGCTTCGTGATCACGTAAACCGTATTTCGACCATTCAATTGGGTAAAGGCTGGGATTTCACTTTAACAGTTATTACTTCGCTGATCTTATTAATCACGTTGAGCATGACTGTATTTAACTTGGTGAAAAATGGTTACGATACTTATAGCATGAGTCTACAAGGCGTCTTTGGGTGGGGCAGTGTGATTTTCTGTGCTGTCGTTGCAGTCATACTCAGTAAAATGAAAGATCGCTAGGAGAGCATATATGAATACTTCAGCAATCGTGATGATGATTATTTCAATGGTATTTTTATGGGGTGGACTGATTTTGTCTATCCTACATTTAATGAAAAATCCAGAAGAGCTCGATGATGTTCTTGAAGATGTCAAGGATCAACATACGTTGTAAGCTTATTCGCTAGAAGGCTTAGTTTTGAATTAGATTGAGTCTTGTTCCACATCAACGCCCAATGAATTTCATTGGGCGTTGTTTTTGCGCAAAGCGGAGGATGAGATCCATAGGGTAGCCATCAGGGTTTGCTTTTATCTGCCTTCTGCTTTGGAGGCTGTAAGTGGCTGAAGGGGGGATGTTGAGTTGGATATATGGGTCATTTATATCTGTAGTTCGACCAGCTTTGAATGATGGATAAATTGCGAAATGGCGCTGTACAAAATTTATCTCATAAATGTGTAAACACAATAACAACTATGATACAAAATAGTATAGAATTGTGACATAGTTTGTACTTTTGCTGGCTAATTCATATGAAAATTAACAAAAAGAAATTTTCTGCTCTGACGTTTATATTTTTTTTTTCATTAGAAGCACACGCATTTCCGCAGCCTGGAAGCTATATTTCTAACGTTGCGTCTGGGGACTATACTGATGAGATGGGGAATGTCTTATTGGTTAATTCCAATCCTGTGGCATTGGAAGTGCAAAAAACCTATGCACTAACTTTAGTACAAAATCAAAACCAATATGGTGTGATTGGTGGCGTGGTAAACCTTCCACATGTGTTAACCAATACGGGTAACACGACTGATCAATATTCACTTAGCTTGGTGCAAAGTAATAGCGATAATTTTGATTTAAGTAATGTTAAGGTCTATGCAGACCGCGATCAAAATGGTTTACCAGACAATACCGAAGACTTATTGACAGGTTCAATTGAGCTAAATGCGGGTCAATCTTTAGCTATCGTGATAGTGGGCAGTATTCCGACCAGTGTGTCGTTTAATCAGCTTAGTAGTTTAGATCTTAAAGCGGTGAGCCAGCAAAATACGACGCTTTCTGCACAAGTCACAGATACGATTCGCGTAGTCGATGATGCTGTGATTTCACTGATGAAGGCCCAGAGTGTAAGCGAAGGAAATATAGGGGATCAGATTACCTATACCTTGACCTATCGAAATACAGGGACAGCAACACGTCGTGTGGTATTACAAGATGTATTGGATGATTCTTTAGAGTATGTCGCAGGTTCAGCAATCTGGAACCAAAATACCACGGCATTAACCGATGCTAATGATACAGAAGCATCGGCCAATACAGGGATTGCTTATCAGCTCAAAGCGGATGGAAAGAGTCTCGAAGCGAATATTGCAGCGGTTGCACCACTCACATCAGGCACACTCAGTTTTAAAGCCAAAGTCAAACAAGGTGCTGCCAATAAAATTCCAAACACAGCAGGTTTTGTGCAATATGACACGGATAACACCACTGTAAAACTAAGCAGTTTTTCCAATACCGTGATTTATAACTTGGCGGCTGTCTATGGTGTGGTTTTAAATAATAAATCTAGTTCAGCAACGAACTTAGGCAACCCGAATAGCAGTCCAGATAACTTGGTGATCCAAGCCAGTTTAAAACCCGGCCAAGAAGTTTTCTTTAACAACTATGTTTGGAACGTTGGTAATACGACAGATACTTATAATTTAAGCTATAGCTCAAGTAATTTGCCTAGCTGTGCCAAAGTTAATTTTTACACACAGGATGGAAAAACCTTACTCACAGATACCAATGGCGACGGTAAAGTGGATACGGGTTCCATTTCCAATGCAGCAGTAAAACAAATTCAGCTTGGGGTGTCTGCTTCTACGGGTTGTACCAGCAGTGTTAGTGATATCAATATTGATGTGGTTGCGACATCCATTGCTTCGAGTTCCGCCTCTGACCCAATTCGAAACCAAATTACAAGCTTAACAGCAGCATCCAGCAGTAGTGACTTATACAACGCCGATCAGTCGGGATTAGGTGTGGGTGTCGTGGATAGTGCAGGCCAACCTTTGCGGACAGTTAAAGTGGTTTCCGGGAAAGCCGTTTTTCCTTTGGTGGCAAAGAATAATTCAACTCAAGCCAATAACTATAATGTGTATGCTTCATTTAGCGTGATTGATGTAGCCAATATCATGCCGACCAGCAAAACGGGTTTTAGCGTCAAATTTTATGAGGGAGATGCCAGCTGTCAAACGGTGGGTAAGCAGATTACCAATACAGGTACTTTAGCTGCGGGTGCGAGCAAGAGCTATTGTGCGGTGGTTGATGTTGATGCAAGCCAACAGAATTTTACAGCGCCAATTTGGTTTGTGATTCAATCACCTGTCAATCAACAAGCGGACTCCATTAAGAACCAAATTGAAAGTAATGTGGCACGCTTACTCACGTTAACCAATGATCAGCAAGGTCAGGTAAGTGTGGGTGGCACAATTGTCTATGCGCATACTTTAAAGAATTTGGGCAATATGGCAGAAGGTGCAAACGCAGGTTCTCAAGTGAATTTGAAAGTGGTTCCACTGAAAAATGATGGCTTTGTTTATACCCTTTATTATGATGCGAATAAAAATGGTCAGATTGATAGTGCAGACCAAATTATAAGCGCAACAACCAGTTTAAATCAGCTTTTGGGCAGTGCGGGTTTAGTGGCTCAGGCTGATATTCAGTTATTACTCAAAGTTCAAGCAGCGCCTTCTGCAACTGAAGGGGTCGTGAGTCAGGCTGATATTTTAGTCGAGATTTCTGACTTTAATGGCATTCATTTAGAGAACTTAAAAAATACTGACGTAACCACGGTTGCAACAGGGCATCTGCAACTACTGAAAACACAAGCTGTGAATAGTAGCTGTACAACCAGTAATTTAGCATCTTTGAGTTATTCCACTCAGTTGGTTTCGGTTAAGCCGAATCAGTGTGTAGTGTATAAGCTAACGCTGAAAAATGATGGTAGTTCCGTGGTGAAAAATGTGCAATTTAATGATGTTGTCCCAGCCTATACCAGCCTAGTAGGCACGCCAGTCATTGTTCCGACTGGAACAAATTTATCTTCAGGTGACAAAGTTTCCGCTTTGGTGAGTAGTTTAGATCCAAATCAAGAAGCCAATTTCTACTTTGTTATTCGTGTTAACCCTTAAGCGTAGGTTCGGAAAATGTTTGCAGAAAAGAAAATGATTCGAAATTTGCGTATGGCGATGTTGGGCTTATTGGGGGCAACTGCGTCGACGTGGGTTTTAGCTGATGGTTTGGTCATCAGTAACATGGCGGTGGGTGAATACAAAGAAGAAGGCTCTACCGTAGTTCAAGTGGCACGTTCCAACTTGGTTCAAACGACGGTGATTCCAGTTTATAACCTCAGTTTAAAGGATAACCGCACGGAATATGTACGTCCGGGTCAGGCGGTTTATTATCACCATATTTTAACCAATACAGGCAATGAACGCGATCTTTATAATTTGTTGGGAAGTCAAGTTACAGGTGGCAGTTTTACCCATAACAATATTGAAATTTATTTGGATGCAGATCGCAATGGTGTCCCAGACAATACGACACCAATTACCCAATATAGCTTAAATGCTGGCGAAGCGGTTGCCCTGATTATTAAAGCAATCATCCCTTCAACAGCAGCCGTAAATAGCACCAGTCAGATTCAACTCGTAGCGACGTCTACACAACAGCCGAGCTTGACTCAAAATAATATTGATACATCTCGTATCACCGATCAGGCGGTTTTAAGCTTAACCAAGAGTTTTGATAAAACAAGCGTCGTAAATGGTGATATTGCAACGGTTCGTTTAACCTATTTTAATAACGGCAATAACAGTGGTGTAGTCAATATCAGCGACCTGTTGGATACGACGCAATTGACCTATGTCACGGGTAATGAAAACTGGAATGGACAAGCACTGAATTCTGCGACAGGGACAAATGATCCGACAGGCATCAATTATTATCTTGATACGGATGGTAAAACGATTCGCGCACAGATCACCAATGTACCTGCCAATGCGCAAGGTTATATTGAGTTCCGTGTTCGCGTGGCGCGTACAGCGCCGGGTGAAATTCCAAACTTGGCCAATATGGACTATGACCATGACGGTCTTTCCACAACAGTAAATTTAACCACACAGTCGAATACCGCCGTATTAACCATTAAGCCTACTTATGGGGTGGTGATCAATGCTGATGCAAATAGTGTTAGTGGCGCAGATACACTAACTAAATCAGCGGTGAGTAGTGGTGGAACAGTTGTCTTTGAAAACTATGTCTGGAATACAGGAACGGTTGCCGATCGGTTCAATTTAAGTTTTAACAGCCATAATTTACCTGCAGGCAGTGTGTTGGAACTCTATCGTGCAGATGGTGTTACGCCACTATTTGATAGTAACAATGACGGCATTGTTGATACGGGGTCACTCGATGCGGGCGCGAAGCTTCCGATTATTGTAAAACTTACATTCCCCGCGGATTTTGTGGATACAGCCAACACGACCTATAGCATTGTACCTAAAGCACAATCAATTGCGGACAGTAGTAAAACAGATACAGTACAAGATCAGACATCGTTGATTCAAAGTACAGCTTCTCGTCTGGTGGACTTGATGAATAGTCCAGAAACCAGCGCAAATGGTACAGGAAATGGCAATGTGTCGAATGGAGGTTCGCCGTGGAAAACCTTAGCTGCGGTAAACAATCAAACGGTGGTGTTTCCACTCACGGTACGTCATACAGGTCAAGCGACCACATATAACTTTAGCGCTGACGCAGACAATAATTTTGCAACTGTGGCACTGCCAAGCGATGTCAGCTCGGTACGCTATTTTGCTACATCGACTACAGACTGTTCGGTACTTGGGGCAGAAATTGCTTCAACGCGTTTGCTCAACAACGGCGAGTCACAGTTGTATTGTGCCGTGGTTGAAATTCGGGCAGATGCCAAAACGACAACACAACCGATTCCCATTTATTTTAAAGTGGCCTCTTCTAGTTTGCCGACCTCAGCACCAAGTAATGGTTATGACGTGATTCAAAACGCCATTACGATTAACTCAAATGCGAGTCAAGGGGGTGTGAGTTTAGATCCTGATTTGCGAGGGCAAATTGCACCGGGGGGCAGTATTGTTTATACCCACACTTTAAAACCGTGGGGAACGTCTGTGCTATCTACAACAGATACTTTAAGCATAGTGAATGATCGAACTGGTTTTACAACAACACTTTATTATGATGCCAATAATGATGGGCAGTTAGACGCGTCTGACCCGATTATTCAAAACTTATCTATTGTGAATGCTTCTATTCTTAGCAGCAAAGCACAGATTCGTATTTTTAATAAAGTTGAGAATACCGCATATAACACGGTCGGAGTGGTAAATACCTCTGTGATTAGCCTAAAAAATAGTGCAGGTACGTTATTAGACACAGCAACAGATATTACCACCATCACCAGTGCGCCTGTGCGTCTAACTAAATTACAAGCCAAGGATAATAATTGTGATGGTGTAGCGGATACGGCGTATACCTCAAATGTGTTACCGATCACGCGTAATTCAGATGGTTCTGGGCAATGTGTTTTGTACCAATTGACAGTGAAAAACTTGGGGGCTTCGGCCATTGGGCGATTTAATTTTTATGATTACACCCCTGAAGCGATGGTGATGAGTAAAGCACCAACTTGTACAAGTTGTGAGTCTGGTTCGCTCAGCGCGCCTACACTTGGACAGTCGGGTGCAATTAAGGGTTCAGTTGCGGCAATAAAAAGCAATGAAAGTCATAGCTTAGAGTTTGGGGTGAAATATGTGGGGAACTAAGTTGAATTATGTTTTGCATAGTATTCAGAAAAGAATAAGTTCAAACTCGCTTACTAAGCAAATAGCTTATGCTGGCTTTCTAAGTTTCATAATGGGTATTTCGCAGATTGTACTTGCTGTTCCGACATTAGAAATCATGTCTGCTAGTGGTACTAATACTACTAGCGCGTCGTTGAATGATAAAACGAATACATTTGTATTTAACCCAGCAAATCCAAATGATAATAATACACAGTCATACTTTCCCGTGACGAAAGTTACTTATTCAATAACCGATAATCCGTATTCTGGATCATCTAATGATTCGTATGGACTTTTTTATAGCGCAAACTCTTTTGTTGCTTTAAAAGATCAAGGTTTCCCTGCAAATTATAGTGCATATACGAGTGTTTTTTCGTCTAATCGTAATAATGTAGGGGCGGGAATTGATCTAGCTACAAACTATGGTGTTCGTTTTACGGGGAATTGGGAGAAATTAGCG
Source organism: Acinetobacter sp. WCHAc060042 (assembly GCF_003231195.1). Taxonomy (NCBI): domain Bacteria; kingdom Pseudomonadati; phylum Pseudomonadota; class Gammaproteobacteria; order Moraxellales; family Moraxellaceae; genus Acinetobacter; species Acinetobacter sp. WCHAc060042. The sequence goes on along the minus strand of NZ_QKVN01000014.1, from coordinate 77,203 downwards.
GGACGCTCGATTAATACTTCTGGTGTAAATGGTGGATTAGGGCATTATATTGGGGAAATAACAATGAAGTGGGATCGTCCCATTACGAACCCAGTCATTAATATTTCTGGACTAGGAGGGCGGACTTCCTCATCTAATACACAACTATATCCAGCTTATGGGATTAGCTCACAATTTAAATTATTATCCACTACTAATATTTCTCAGATGTACCGATTATCGGGAAGTAATTTTTCAGTCAGTAATGGAGAAATTCGAAATACATCAAGTACTATTAGTGCAACTATTGATGCTGGGGGAGCGAGTGGTAGTGTCCAGATAATGACAAGTTCTGCCATTACTGAGCTTAAATTTGCTGTTTATCTGCGCTCTGATTCTAATGCTTCTGGCTTAATAGATACATCAAGAAACACTGGAGCAGATGCATTTATTTTTAGTGCTTCAAGTGTTGACTCTATGGTTGGAGATTTGGTCGTTTCAAAAACCAATAACACCACTCAAGTCTATTCAGGCGACTCAACGATCTATACCGTTCGTGTGACCAACACTGGGCCTGATACGTATACAGGAACCTTGCTGAAAGATGTAGTCGGGACAGGCTTAACCGCCACAGCTGTGGCCTGTAGTACAGTTGCCAATAATAAATGTACCACTGCCCCAGCTCTCAGTGGTTTGGGCTCGATTGATACTGGAGCTTTAGCTGCTGGTGAATTCTATGAAATTTTAGTTACTGCACGTGTGGATGCGGCCGCAGGCAGTACAGTTACTAATACAGCGACAGTTGAACTGCCAACACTTGGTTCATCCACTGGTGTTAGTTGTACGACCTTAAATGCAAACGGTATTACCCGTTCATTTAACTCCACCACAGGTGCATGTACAACAGCAGACCAAGATACCGTCCTTGCCTCTGCCGACCTAGAAGTTTCAAAAACATCAGACAAAACTACTTACAATACGGGCGATGTTGTTAAATATACGATTAAAGCTTGGAATAATGGTGCATTGGCAGTTACCGATGCGATATTAACAGATACTGTTCCTGCAAATATTGCGGGTTTAAGTTGGACATGTACCAAGTATGGCACGGCTGTTTGCCCAACAACTGCAAATATGGTCACTTCAGAAAGTAGCAATAGTTTAACTGCGACTGGGTTGAACCTGCCCGCAAATGGGAAAGATGTCAATTATTTAGAGTTCACCATAACAGGATTGGCTTATAAAGCTGGGGCTGTAGCCAATACGGCATCTATTTCAACCACTGTTTTTGACCGAAACTCTGCTAACAACAGTGCAACTGCGAACATGACCATTACGCAGAATACACCCATTACAACTGGAAACTCGCAAAATCAGTGTCTATCTAGTCAGGCTGTCAATCTTGTCTCGAATACCGCATTTACCAGCTATGATGCTGATAACACGTTGACCGCTAAGAGTTATGATCTGAAAACGGCGGGGACTAATCCAAGCATACTGCCGAATACGGTGATGTATGGCACAGGAGCAAATGGTGCTTTACAAGTAAAAGGTCGACTCAGTTGGTCTTATGGTAGCCCGCGTAGTAATACGACAGGTGTAACTATGCGAGTGCTGGTTGATGGCGTTATTTATGCAGTGTTGGTTACCCCAGGTAAAAGTTCAAACACTACGGCAACTTTTAATGCCTTAAATGGAGCACAAGTTGCACAAGCAGAATATGCTTTGACGTCTTACCAAACAGATCCTGGATCAATTAATTTTACCATTACATTGCCGACGACAGTGACAAGTGTAAAAGTCGTGAGCACAGAGTTTCAGAGCTATGCCAGTTCTGGTGTTGCAGGGGATGATATTGGTATTGGTTTAAATGAAGTCAATGCCTGTTTAAAGCCAACGTTTGCGATAAACAAAGTATCTGAAAATGGCACAGATAGCTTCAACTTTGGCTCTTTTACAAATTTGACCAATAGCAATGCTGAAACTATTACCAGTGGTGAGGTGGTGACAACAGTGGTTGGAACGGCACAATCGGTACGCTTAAAGAAAAGTACATCTCCTGTCGAGCAAGGTTCTTTATTGGCTTATGCGACACCGAATACCGCAATTAGTTTTGCTGAATCTGCCTCAACGCTATATTCGCTCAAGACCGTAGAGTGTACGGATACGAATACAGCTGTTTCGGGCAATAGTACAGGTAATTTGGGTAGTTTAAGTGGGTTGACTCAAACGATTCCAGCAGCTAATGTGAAATTTGCGTCCAAGTTTGTTTGTCGTGTGACCAACAGCAAAAATGCTGGCTATGTATTCTCTGGACGAGTGTTTAATGACAATAGCGGAACGACCTCAGATACATCTAAGGCTTATAACGCTGTTGTAGATACAGGTGAAGTGGGCATAGCGGGTAGTGTGGTTGAGTTGCAAGACTGCAGTACCAAAACGGTTCTAGCCTCGACTACAACGAATGCAAATGGCGATTTTAAAATCCAAACATTACAAGATGTCTTTTCTGGACGTAGTAATGTTTGTCTTGTACAACGTAATGTGACAGGTTTTGACTCGGTAAGTTCTGCAAAAGCAAGCACGGTCACAGCGACCGCTGATAGCAGCAATGATCAGTTCACTATTCCTAAAGCGAACAATGTCACCAGTTATGACGGCTTCTTATTTGGGGATGCAGAGTTGCAGCTAGTTCTCACCCAAAATGGACAAAAAACTATCGTGGCGGGAGATGTGGTGGATTATCCACACGAGTTAACTGCTAAGAGTGTGATGAATGTTCAAACGCTAACGGAAACTAAAGAACAACAGCCCGCTAATAATCAGCCTTGGCAGAGTTTGGTTTATGTGGATAGCAACTGTAATGGGCAGTTAGATCAAGGCGAGAGTTTGCTTGCGAGCCGAACGATGAAAGCCAATGAAAAAGTCTGTTTGATTCAGCGTGTGATTTCTCCGACAACAGCTCAAGGAGGAGATCGTTTCATTGCTAGCTTTAAAGTGAACGCAAAAGCCTCTTATACTGCAGCAACGCTGAAGGAAACGAATAGTGTTAATGATATTACGACGATTGGAACGGCTGGCTTAAACATCAGTAAACTGGTTCGTAAAACGACAGCATGCCCAGCACCGAGTAATGAGACAACGCCATTTACAGTATCGAACCAAGCAGCAAAAGGGGATTATTTAGAATACCAAATCACCTATACCAATAATTCGAATAAAAATTTAGTTGATATTGTTTTAAAGGATAGTGTCCCAATTGGTACAGTCTATGGAACGATGTCTTGTACGGCATCTGGGTGTCAAACTCAGGAAAGTTCAGGGCAGTTAAAATGGACGATTCCAGGTGTGTTAGCACCGAAGCAAAAAGGACAAGTTGGTTTTTGTGTCAGGATTCCAAATTAGTTCATCTGAGCAGTGAAAAGCCCCTTTTCTGAGTAAGATAAAGGGGCTTTTTTTATCCATCCGTCTTGATATTTTTTCAGTGGTATTTGTGCGTATTTGTTTGAAAAATATATTAAATGGAAGATTTGATGTGAGTGATTTTAAGACAGGTATTGCTCCTATTTTATGCAATAGAGTGGCACATAAAAAGCACAAATTCAGGCTAGAGTTACACATTTTGTATTTTTTTTATATATGTAAGTTTTTGTATCACACAGCAATGTTTCCTTGTGTAAACTCACTGAAGAAATAAATATTAATAAATAACAATAAGATAAATATTATTGTGTGACTGTATGTATCCCTTTGTATTTTACTAAGGAGAACCAGTTAACATTTTTTTTTAATAATGTATGGTTGTTTGTGTGTTTTTTGTTTAATATTGCATTGAGATTTGTTGCATTAATTTAAAAGAAAGTGATTAGTGTCACAAAAAATTCGCATTGGTTTGCAATGGATAAAATCATGTTAAACAAAAATTCTATGCTGAAAAAAATGACAATTGCTCTGATGTTTGTTGGAGTTGCAGCCAATGCGATGGCTGTAGCTGCAGCAACCAATAATGAGCCAGTCTCTATTCAGCTTAAAGCTTTCAAAAAAGTTGTCGATAACAAAGGGAATGCACAGTTTAAAGCTGCAGACTCGATTAAGCCGCAGGATGTCATTGAATATCGTGCGACTTATACCAACAACACCACAGGGAATATCAAAAGCTTAAAAGCAACATTGCCTATCCCTGCGGATACTCAATATTTGGGTTCAAGTTTACCTTCAGGTGCACTAGCAAGCACAGATGGGGTCAACTTTGCCGCAATGCCATTAAAGAAAAAAGTAGATGGCAAATTAGTCAATGTCCCATTGAAAGAATACCGCGCTCTACAGTGGCAAATTGCTGAACTACCTGCAAAGAAAGCCGTAACGGTCAGCGCGCAAGCCAAAGTAAATACTTCAAACGATTAATTTCTAAATTTCACACACATCATTCCGATGGAGTCGGGGGACTTTCATGTCTATGAATTTGAAAACAACAAAGCGAAATAACCTTTATTTGTCTATTGCGACAGTTCTAGGTGGCTTTGCTTTCTTCGCTACAGGTGCCACGCATGCAGCTGCACCTGCTGCGGGAACGAATATTAGTAACATTGCTACGGCATCGTATGTGGATGGCACATCGACTACACGTACAGTGACGTCGAATGAAGTAAAAACGACTGTATTACAAGTGGGTAGCTTCACACTTGAGCAGAACCGTACCGCAACTGCTAACCCGAATGGTGTAGTGACTTTATCGCACGTATTGACCAATACGGGTAACGGAACGGATGAATTCACGCTAAGTTTAGCGAATGTGACAGGGGATAATTTTGACTTCTCGAACATTGCTATTTATTTAGATGCGAATAAGGATGGTGTGCCAGACAATGGTACGAATTTGGCTGGGCAAAAAGTGACTTTAAATGCTGGTGAGTCTGTAGGCTTGGTGGTGGTTGGTACAACAGCCGCAACAGCTACAGCTGGCAATACGGGTCAATTAGAACTGTCTGCAGCAAGCACGTACATTACTGTCGTAGCAGACAAAACCAAAAAGAATACGGACACCGTAACGATTGTTTCAGGTGCGGTCATTCAAGTGACGAAGTCTGCCAATGTAACGGCAGTGGCACGTGGCGATACTGTAACGTATGAATTAACCTATAAAAACACGGGTAATGCAGACGCAACCAATTTAACTATTGAAGACGTTTTACCTACAGGTGTGACTTATGTTGCAGGTTCAGCACGTTGGAGCGGTCAGACTGCGGCATTGACCGATGCGACTGGTGATGAAGCGGCGGCAGCAGCGAAATACGAATTTACGAGCAATAAAGTGCAGTTGGTGCTTGCTTCTGTGGCGCGCAACAGTACGGGCAAATTAACCTTCCAAGTGACGGTAGATAGTACTGCTCCTGCAGGAAAAATTACCAACATTGCGACATTTGATCCAGATGGTCCAGGCACTGAGACTTCTCAACCAACTAACCCGTATGATGTCACTGTACAGTCTACTTATACAGGTACGATCAACGATAACGCGACCGATACTTATTCGGATGCACAAAAAGTATCTGGTAATACCGCTAAAGATGACTTGATCACTACAACAGCAGTACAAGGTTCTCCTGTTTTATTTGGTGCCTCAAGCTCTACAGAAGATATCTGGATTCACAATCTGGGTAACGTATCTGAAACCTATAACATTACAGTTAATAAATCTGCATTACCTGCGGGTTCTATTGTTGAGCTATTAAAATCAGATGGTAATACCCCATTAACTGATACTAATGGTGATGCAAGTGTGGATAGTGGTCCATTGGCATCTGGTGGTCATCTTGAAATCTCTGCACGTATTACTTTGCCAAATGGTTATACAGGCCCGATTACAGCACCTGGTCTAGATACAATCTTAACCATTACACCTGTACATGCCCCTGCATCTTCAGATACGGTGACTTTAAGAATTACCAATATCACAGCGTCAAAAGTCGATTTAAGTAACGGTAAAGGTAATAAAAACTATACTGAAGACGATACAGGCTTAACGGGTGAGGGTGCTTACGTTTCTGGTAATGTTGTAACTACCGTAACAACTAAACCTGGTGTGGCGGCTACCTTCCCTATTGCTGTAACAAATCATGGTTCAACATCAGATAACTATAATTTTGGTACTGAGCAAGCATTGCCATCTGGTTGGACAGTTGAATACTTTGTTGCGGACTCAAGTGGTGTATGTACATCAACTAAAGTAACCAACACAGGCGCAATTCAGCCAAATGCAACGGCTTATTTCTGTGCCAAAGTAACACCTTCAGCGGATGCGACTCCTGCTAATAGCCAAGATATCGTCTTTACGATTAACTCTCCTGCGACAGGCTTAACCGACAAGATGAAAGATCACTTGACGGTAGAGGCAGTACGTGGACTGTCATTCTTGGCCGACCAACAAGGTCAGGTAGCACCAGGTGGTACCATTGTTTATAAACACACTTTAACCAACAACGGTAACGTTGTGGAGGGTGTTTCTGGTGGTAGCACACTTCCGTTTACAGTTACGCATGATCCATCAAATACAGGCTTTGTAACTTCTGTTTATGTTGATAAAAACAATGACGGTATTGCAGATGCGAGTGAGTTGGTTACAGGTGCTGACCTTAATGCATGGTTAACGGCAACTAACGGTGCCGATGGTCTTTCTCCAAAAGAAAGTATCAACATCTTGGTCAAAGTTGAAGCGCCAAGTAATGCAACAGCAGGTCAGGCCGACTTGTCGATCATTACGGTAACGCCGACAGGTGATCTCAATGGTACGGTAGCTCCAACAGCAGTTACTGTAACAGACAAGACCACAGTCAACATTGGTCAGGTACGTTTGGAAAAACTACAAGCACTTGATGCTGCTTGTGATGGTACGCCAGATGGTAGCTTTGGTACTTCGACTCTTCAGGCAAAACCAGGTGCTTGTATCATTTACCAAATTAAAGCGGTGAATGACGGTAACCAAGCAGTAACTGATGTTGAAATTACCGATGCAGTGCCAAGTTACACCACTTTGGGCTCAACGCCAGTTGCGGCTTTAGAACCTGTGTCAAAAGGGACAGTGACGAATACTACAAATAATTTGAAGTCTTCGAAATTTGCCTTGGCACCTTCTGAAACCGTGACGATGAAGTTCAGCGTCAAGGTCGATGGACAATAATTAAGCCATAACATTAATAACAACTTTTGTGGATAGGCATTTTTTCGTGCCTATCCCATTCACTTGCTTTTGCTCGGTATTGGGGTATTTTCGTGATTAAACGAGTTCAGCCGTTACAGAATCATAAGATCAAGCTTATTTTCTCAAGCTTAGCGACCGCTATGGCTTTGGTAAATCACGCTTATGCTGTGATGCCTGCTGCTGGGCAAAATATTACCAATACTGCGTATGCAAGTTTTGTACAAAGGGACGGTTTGATTGGTCAGGCCGTTTCAAATACTGTTCAAGTCACGATTACACCACAGTACGTGATTAGTCTGACTTCACCTGCGCGACAAGAAATCAATGCGGGTGATAAAGTCATTTGGTTAAATACGTTAACCAACCATAGTAATGCGCAAGCCGAGATTTCAATTGATCCTACTTCGGTTGCAGAATTATCCAATATAAAAATATATGTCGACAGTAACCAAAATGGTGAGTTTGATCGTTCAGACTTATTGGTAACGGGGCATCTCACTTTAGAAAGTGGTCAAAAAGTTGACTTATGGGTCGTTGCAGACTCATCAACTAGTTTAAAAGACAGTCAAAACGTTGATCTGCCACTTCGTGCTTATGTCATTCAAGAGCCTACAGTGGTTGCTGATGCCGTGAATGGATTGGTGAGTTTCTTGCCACAGCTCATCGCAACCAAATCTGTAAATAAAAGCAGTTTTGAACCACAAGCTGGGCAGTCTTACGATTTAACTTATACCTTAAATATTAAAAATACCTCTGCACGTAATTCGGGTACAAAACCGATTGAGGTCGATGGACAGACCATCAATGCAGTGGTGTTATTAGATGATTTACCTGCCAACACCACGTTTAAATCGGCAAAAGCAAATAATTCCAATGCCTTGATTTTATATCCATTAGGGCAAGATAAATTTACCCAGCAGATTCCGAACGATAAATCACTCATCAATACCTTGGTGGTGGCTTATCCGCAGGCTTTAGCAGCCAATGCGACTGAAAGTGTCGAATTGGTTGTGACCATGAACTCGAATATTAGTCGTACCTCGATTTCCAATATCTTTAGTGTCGAGCATGGCTTAGTTTCAAATATTAAAAAAACGCTGTCGAATGAAGTCGTGACGACTGTGGGGGGAAGTTCTTCCATCAGTAATAACAGCAAAGATTATTCCAGTATTTTAGCAACAGGTAGTTTAAGCAAGCCGTTGTATATCGCAGCAAATAGTGCCATGTGTAATGCAACACGTAGCAGTGCCGATAAAGTTAAAATTAAAGTTCAGTCGACGAAAACGGGTGATATTGAATACGTACAAGGTATTGAAACAGGTATCAATACAGGCATATTTCGGTTCTCTTTAGCAACGCAGGAATCTGCAACTGCAATACAAAATGACCAAATTTTACAGACGGTTAAGCGCGATCAAGTGCTGGTGAGTTTAACTGATTGTTTAGATGAAAATGGTAATTCTACGGCCAGCATCAGTGATGTCGATACCAATGTGTTGATTGATCCATATGGTGTGGTTTTTGACGCGAAAACCAATCAACCTGTTGCGGGTGCAACCGTGACATTATTGGATGCCAATGGTAAGCCTGCTGACAATGTCGCTTATAAACTAGATGAAACGACAGGGGACAAAGTTGCTATTCCTGCAACGCAAGTCACCAATAGCGATGGTGAGTTTGTTTATCCTTATGTCGAGAATGGTACTTATAGTTTATATATCGACACCTCAACGATTGCGGGTGGAACCAGCTATAAATTTACCAGCGATAAAACGGTATATAACAATTTTAACAATCGCGTAGTTGATGCGTCATGGTCTTATGGCGGAAACTTCACTTTAAAAACGGGTGATGCGGCACTTAATATTGATATCCCAATTGACCCTGTTGATATTGTGACGCCAATTAATGACAAACTGGTCATCAAGAAAGAAGTGGTGGGCGATAAAACGGCTGAAATTGGTGACTTTAAAGATTATATGGTAACGGTTGCCAATATGGGTGACTCAACGCTATATGATGTCGATATGAAAGATACTCTGCCACGTGGCTTTGTGTATGTATCAGGCACTACGCGTGTCAATGGTCAAAAGAGTAACGACCCACAGGGTGGCAAAGGTCCTTATTTAACTTTAGGTTTAGGGACACTGACACCGAAACAAGAAGCGAAGATTCAATACCGTGTATACATTGGCCCAAATGCTTTAAGTGGCGATGGGATTAACCGTGTTTATGCGCAGGACAATAAAAATACGACTTCAAATGAAGCACGTGCGGCGGTTAAGGTTACGCCTGGAGTATTTAGTCCAGATGGTTTTGTGGTGGGTAAAGTCTTTACCGACTGTAACCGCAACGGTGTGCAAGATGCAGGTGAGCTGGGCGTACCAGGCGTTCGTATTTACATGGAAGATGGGAACTTTGTGGTCACTGATCGTGAAGGGAAATATAACTTCTATGGCATTAAGCCCATTACGCATGTGCTGAAAGTCGACAATACCACTTTACCGAATAATGCTGAATTGGTACTGATTAGTAACCGTCAAGCCGGTGATCCTGCCAGCCGTTTTGTCGATTTAAAACGTGGCGAATTACACCGTGCCGATTTTGCGATTGCGGATACTGCGGGTGAATGTAGCCAAGCTTTGGCTACACAAATTGAGGCACGCCGTAGCAAAATTGATGCGCAACTGGATGCACTTGAACAAACTTTACGTCAGGACTTAACGGTAGATCCGCTCAGCAGTTATGTGACCGATGTTCAAGGTCAACCTGCCAGTGGTTGTATTAGTGCTTCTGGAGCTTCGGCAAACTGTAATATTGAATATAAAAAAGAACAGATTAAAGATGTGAAAACGGTTCAGCTTGAACCAGTTAAAGCGCCTGTAATTTTAGATTTAGAACAGGAATTACAACGTTCTGAATCGAACCAACTTGCCATTTTGAATCTAAAAGAACAACAAGTCTTGCCAGCCCAACAAGCCACCATTCAGGTGAAAGGGGCTTTAGGTACGGATATCCGTTTGTTTGTCAATGACGAGCAAATTTCGGAAAAACGCATTGGTAAAAAAGCCACCTATCAAGAGCATGGCGTTGCGGGTTTAGATTTTATTGGTGTGCCACTTACGGCAGGAAAAAATACGGTTTCTGTGCGTCAGTACGACAGCTTTGGCAATTTACGTGACCAACAGCAATTGACTGTGATTGCACCCGATGCAATGAGCCAATTGGCCACACAGTCTGTAGAGCAAGTGGTCTATGCCAATGGTAAGGACGTTTATCAAGTTGTAGTGAAGATTCTGGATCGTAATGGCACGCCTGTTGCAACGCGTACCCCTATCACTATAGAAACATCGGTAGGCACGATTCAGCTCAAAGATTTAGACCCTGATAAACCGGGTATTCAAGTTTTTGCAGAAGGCGGTTCTATTGTTGTTCCAGTACTCGCGCCATTGGAAGCGGGTTCAGGTGTGCTACGTATTCGTAGTGGTATTTATGAACAGACTGTACCTGTACATTTCTTGGCGGAACTGCGTCCAATGTTAGTTGCCGGGATTATCGAAGGTTCATTTGCACTGAATAAGTTCGACCCAAAAAATCTGTCGAAAAGCTCGACTCAAGATGGCTTTGAAGAAGAACTGAATGATTTATCCAGTTCAGGCGATGGTGAAACGGCCATTCGTGGTCGCGCCGCATTGTTCCTGAAAGGAAAAGTGCGTGGGGATTATTTACTGACTTTGGCTTATGACTCAAGCAAAGAAAATAATCAGCGCTTATTTCGTGATATTCGTCCAGATGAATATTATCCCGTGTATGGTGATGCATCTGCCAAAGGTTTTGATGCGCAATCTACCAGTAAACTTTATGTCCGTGTAGATAAAGGCCGCTCTTATGCGATGTATGGTGACTATGTTACACGTACAGAAAACGATGAAGGGCTTTCATTGGGTCAGTATAGCCGTTCATTGACAGGTCTGAAGTCTACTGCTGAAGGGGAGCGTTACCAAGTTTCTGGTTTTGCAGCTCGTACCAATGCAACGCAAATCGTGAATGAATTGCGCGCAATGGGGGTTTCTGGTCCGTACTCTTTGGGTATAGATAGTGACGATATTTTAGAAAATAGTGAAAAAGTGGAAGTGATAGTCCGTGATCGTAACAATCCTGGCTTGATTATTTCACAGCGCACATTAACCCGTTTTAGTGACTATGAAGTTGATACCTATACCAACAGTATTTACCTGACCTCACCTTTAAGCAGCATTGATGAGAACCTGAACCCTGTTTATTTACGTATCACGGTTGAGTCTGACCAAGGTGGTAAAGAATATACAGTTGCAGGTGTGAATGGTCGTTATAAGCTGAATGATAAAGTGACGGTGGGTGGTTCTTATGTGCAAAATGATGATCCAATGGATCAAGAGAAAATTGCCAGTGCCAATACCGTGATTCGTTGGAATGATAAAACTAAACTCATTGCGGAATATGCCTACTCTGATCACGATGCGTTAAACCTTGATCAATTAACCGATGTGAATGCATCAAATAGTACAGACAAATCTGGCGATGGCACCGCAGCTCGCGTGGAACTTGATTACAAAAATGACAAGGTTGATTTACGGGCTTACCATCAACAGGCGGATGAAAACTTCCGTAACGCCGCATCTTCGATTAGTTCAGGACGCAAAGAAAGCGCAGTGAAACTGAATGCACGTTTAGATCAATTTGGGATTTTACGTGTTGAAGCAGTACGGACTGAAGATATTGCTAACGAAGGTATCCGTTATGGCGTCAGTGCGTCAATTGAAAAAGCAATTAACCGCATAGTGAGCTTGGAACTGGGTACACGGTATTATAACGAATCGGCGAGTGCAGCGAGTGCTTCAACGCAAAGTGTTGAAACGCCGTATGACGGCACTACGGTTCGTGCTAAATTGAAAACAGCGCTCCCTTTTGATGGCTCAAGTGCTTTCTTAGAATATGAGCAAGATATCGCTGATAGTGACCGCCGTGTATTTGCTGTTGGTGGTGATGCTCAAGTCTATAAAAATATTCATGCCTATGCGCGCCATGAGTTCATTTCAAGTATTGGTGGATTATATGAGCTGAACGACACGCAAAAACGTAATACGACTGTTTTTGGTTTAGACAGCGAATACATGCGTGATGGCTCAGTATTCAGTGAATACCGTGTACGTGATGGTATGAGTGCACGTGAAGCTGAAGCCGCGATGGGGGTGCGTAACCGTTGGCAGCTCAAAGAAGGCCTATTCTTTAATACCAGCTTTGAAAAAGTGAAAGTGTTTGAGGGTGAAAATAAAAATTCTTTAGAGTCAACTGCGGCAACCTTCGGCTTTGAACATCTGTCTAATCCACGCTGGAAAAATGTGGCACGCATAGAAGGGCGTTGGTCGAATCAAAGTGATAGTTATTTAAATACTTTAGGTACCGCGTACAAGTATTCAGACGAAGTGACTTTATTGGCTAAGAATGTACTGAACATTACCGACAATAAGTCTGCGGACTCTGGCGATCGCATCATTGATCGTGTTCAGGTTGGTGCTGCATATCGTGATTTGGCGACCAATCGTTTTGACTCATTGAGCAAAATTGAATATCGCTATGAAAAGAATGAAACAACGCTTGATGATCCGTATGAACGTAATGTTTATATCATGTCTCATCATATGAATTATCACCCAACACGTTCTATTCATTTATCAGGGCAATATGCTGTTAAATACCTTGATGAAACCTATGATCTTCTACAAACCAGTGGTATGACGCAAATGCTCAACAGCCGGTTTATGTATGACATTAATGAGCGTTGGGATGCAGGTGTCAATGCTGGAGTAATGTGGAATAGTGTTTCGGATGGAACCAAATATATGGCTGGAGTGGAAGTCGGTTATCTACTGGCAGCGAATCTTTGGGTTTCTGGGGGGTATAACTTTGTTGGCTATCAAGATAAAGATTTAATTGATAGTGATACAACGATGGATGGCGCATATTTCCGCTTCCGCTTCAAGTTTGACGAAAACTTATTTAATAAAAATAAAACCTCAGTCAATAAAGCTTTGGAGCCAAAATAATGTTGAGAGTCGCGACTAAGCATCTGTTATGGCTGACAGCAGTGGGTGTTGTGCTGACACATGCTAGCGAAGCCCCAGATCCTTCAACCTATCAGGCTTCGCAGCAGCAGGTGCATGTAGAATTACAAAGTGCATTTGGGCAAGCAACGGATATAAAAGAAAAATATCAGTTAGAAAAAGCGCGAGCGTGGCTGAGCTATGCTGACCATGCCTATAGTGCAAAAGCGAAGCGTCAAAATATTGAATTGATTTACCAACAGGTCTTAGACATTTTATATGCAGATCAGCGTGCAAATTTAAGTGTAGAAACAGCAATACTGCCGTTTTCCCAAGTCATGCGTCATGATTTATGGACGCGCGCTGAACGTATCAAAGTACAAACGGGGTTTCAGTGTGCCTATAAAGAACTGGCACAAGCGGAAGTGAATTTGGTTTGGGCGGCTGCTGAGTACCGTCAATTGGGTTGGCGTCATTCGCGTGAGATTTTTGCCTCAGCAGAGCGTCTGATGGATCAAGCGATCTATTTGTCTGAGAACTGCGGTACGCTTTAAGTTTGGTCGGTATTATAACAAGACAAAACGCGAAGATTGCGGTGCATATTGGTATGGGGATTTGCATTTTATCACAATAAAAAAGGAGCCATTTTGGCTCCTTTTTTATTTAAATCTTTTCAATACGGCAATAATAAAAACCATCACCATGGTCAGGTGTCGGGAAAAGCTGACGACCGTGAATCTGCTCAATACCCCAATCTGCGTGAATTTTCACTTCTGTGGCATCTGCATGTTGTGCGAAGAAATGTTGCATCTGCTGTTCATTTTCAGCTTTTAAAATTGAACAGGTGATATACAACAAGGTGCCACCAACTTTCAGCTGTTTCCACATCTGTTCCAAGATCTGCTGTTGTAGTTCAACCGTTTGCTGGATGTCGGTAGATTGGCGCAGTAAACGAATATCAGGATGGCGACGCATCACTCCAATGGCTGAACATGGAGCATCTAAAACGATGCAATCTACAGGTTCAGATGTTTCCCAAGTCGTTGCGTCGGCCGCGAGAATTTCAACCTCGGTGAATTGGTTGAGCTCAAGCCGTTCTAGGTTTTCAGCCACACGGACTAACCGTTTAGCATCCTGATCAAGTGCGATGAGTTTCTTCGGTGTATATTTTTCCAGTAAGTGTGCTGTTTTGCCACCAGGTGCCGCACAAGCATCAACGACGAATTTGTCATCTAAGTTGGGCAAAAGTGTTGCACAGAGCTGCGCATGTTCGTCTTGAACGGAAAAGCCACCATGCTCAAATCCTGGGAGTGCAGGAATCTGTACAGCTTGTTCTAAAACAATCCCTACTTCAGACAGCTGACAGGCATGAGCATCAATATCTTCTTCAGTCAAAATTTCGAGGTATTCTTCACGGCTGACCACGCGCTCATTGGTGCGTAAGGTTAGAGGTGCAACACCTTTTAAGTCACGGCAAAGCTGTTCAAGTGTGTCGACGCCCCAATCTTTTTTCAGGCGCTTAAATAGCCAGCTAGGTAAGCCATGTGCTTGTTCTAAGCTGTGTTGAAATTCAGATGTTTCACGTGAAACACGGCGAAGAATTGCATTGACAACACCACTTAAGGCTTGATAGCCGAGCTGTTTGACCGCAGTCACTGTTTCTGAAATTGCTGCATGGTCTGCAACACGGGTGCATAAAATCTGATACAGGCCTACATAGAGGCAGGTTTCAACTGTTTCATTGTTCAGCGGTTTGACCAAGAGTGGCAAGGTAATACTTTTTAAACCGTACCATTGGCGCAATGTTCCGAGAACTAACTCATGAAAAAGTGCGCGATCACGATCGGCGACTTTAAGCAAATGCTGAGGAAGCACGCTTGCTAAAGACTGACCTTGTTGTACAGCTAAAAGTGTGCGAATCACTTGCGCACGTAGGTTTAGGTGAGACGTGCCGGGTTCAATTTTACTCATGCGAAAACTTGTCCTACCTGTAATTTTTGAGTTTGCTGGATTTGTACAGGGTTAAGCGTTTTACCCCCTGGCCATTGTAGTGCGGTTAAACACACCGCTCGTCCATCTCCACACACGACATGTACGCCTTGTTTGTCGATGGCTAAAATACTGCCAGCGGTTTGGTTTTGGGGGTTTTCTGCAGACAGTACTGAACCCCAAACACGTAAATTATTATTTTCATCCAGTGCAATAAATGCCACAGGCCATGGGTTAAAGGCACGAATATTACGGTCGACTTGCGCTGCAGTTAATGACCAATCAATACGCGCTTCTGCTTTTGACAACTTATGCGCATAAACTGTTAACGCTTCGTCTTGTACTTCACGTTGCTCTAAATGGTGCTGTAATGTGCTTTCAGAGGCCAACACTTTAACGATAGCTTCTGCCCCTTGAATCGCCAATTTGTCATGCAAGCTTGCAGAGGTATCTGTGGCTTCAATTGAGCAGTAGGTTTTATACATCATATCGCCAGTATCCAATCCTGCCGCCATTTTCATAATGGTGACCCCAGTTTCTGCATCTCCAGTAGAAATTGCGCGTTGAATCGGGGCTGCACCGCGCCAGCGCGGCAGGAGCGAACCGTGAATATTGAGACAACCATATTTAGGCGTATCTAAAACCACTTGTGGCAAAATAAGACCATAGGCAGCTACGACCATCACATCGGCATTTAAGGCTTTGAGTTCAGCCTGAGCCGCCAACCCCTCTTCCGTTGAAGACTTAAAGTGCAGTGGTTGATAGACAGGAATTTGATGCGCTAAAGCCAGTTGCTTCACGGCTGAGGCAGTCAGTTTTTGCCCACGACCTGCTTTACGGTCAGGTTGTGTATAGACCGCGACAATCTCATGTTCTGTTTTTAGCAACGCGTCTAAGGCTACAGCCGCAAATTCGGGCGTGCCTGCGAAGATGATTTTCAATAAAGACTCGAAAAAAATGACAAGATTAGATCAATTATAACAAAACTGGAGCAGTTACTGATTTTACCATTATAAAAAGCTGACTAAGACCGTCTAAATGAATGATGTATTAATATTTTTATGAAGAAAAAAGTTGTGGGTATTCGGCATAGACCAAGGGGGGATTTGCATTTTATATAAATAAAACTCATGCAAAATTTAAAAATTATTCATAGAAGTTTTGTATTGAAAGGTCAGTGAACGGGTTATAGTAGCTTCAATATGCAATTGAATGTCAACTCATTGGTTAAAATGTAGTGTCTAGCCTAGATGCCTGATCTGTTTTCGGTCGAGATGCCTAGAAACGATATTGGGAAAGAATACGGAGATGCTATGTTTAACTGTTTGACACTCATCGAACTCAGATTTTAGCCAGAGTGAATGTGCACATTCATCTCAAGCACACTTTGTTGGAAAATATAATGCCTGACTATCGTTCAAAAACATCGACACACGGAAGAAATATGGCGGGTGCGCGTGGCTTATGGCGCGCAACGGGGATGAAAGACGAAGACTTTGGTAAGCCGATTATTGCAGTGGTTAACTCATTCACTCAATTTGTACCGGGTCACGTTCATCTTAAAGACTTAGGTCAACTGGTGGCTCGTCAAATTGAAGCATCAGGTGGTGTAGCCAAAGAATTTAATACCATTGCGGTCGATGATGGGATTGCGATGGGACACGACGGCATGTTGTATTCATTGCCTTCACGTGACTTAATCGCAGACTCGGTGGAATACATGGTGAATGCACACTGCGCTGATGCCATGGTGTGCATTTCAAACTGTGACAAAATCACCCCGGGCATGTTGATGGCGTCTATGCGCCTAAATATTCCTGTGGTTTTCGTCTCTGGCGGACCAATGGAAGCGGGTAAAGTGAAAATTCGTGGCAATGAACACGCGATTGACCTTGTCGATGCCATGATTGTCGCAGCAGATGACAGCTTTACTGATGAAGAAGTAGCTGAGTATGAACGTTCAGCGTGTCCGACCTGTGGTTCATGTTCAGGCATGTTCACTGCAAACTCAATGAACTGTTTAACCGAAGCTTTGGGTCTATCACTTCCAGGCAATGGTTCAACTTTAGCAACCCATGCGAATCGTAAAAAATTATTTGAAAAAGCGGGTCAGTTGATTGTTGAAATCACCAAACGTCATTACGAACAAAATGATTACAGCTTATTGCCACGCTCAATTGCGACTAAAGCTGCCTTTGAAAATGCCATGACCCTTGATATTTCAATGGGTGGTTCAACCAATACCGTTCTTCACTTATTGGCCGCTGCGAATGAAGCAGAAGTTGATTTTACCATGACAGATATTGACCGTCTGTCACGTAAAGTACCTGTACTGTGTAAAGTTGCCCCTGCAAAACAAGATGTACACATGGAAGATGTACACCGTGCAGGTGGCATCATGTCGATTTTGGGCGAATTAGATCGTGCAGGATTGTTGGATACATCTGTACCGACCGTTCATGAAAAAACGCTAAAAGATGCTTTGGATAAGTGGGACATCATCCGTACGGAAGATGAAGAAGTGTATCAATTCTTCCGTTCAGCACCGGGCGGTGTACCGACGCAAACGGCATTTTCACAAGACCGTTACTACTCTCGTTTAGATGGTGACCGTGACAATGGCGTCATTCGTAATGTGGAACATGCTTTTTCTCAAGATGGTGGTTTGGCTGTCCTGTATGGAAATATTGCACTTGAAGGCTGTATTGTCAAAACAGCAGGTGTGGATGATTCCATTTTGAAATTCAATGGCACCGCACGTGTTTTTGAAAGCCAAGATGCTGCGGTAGAAGCGATTCTCGGTGGAAAAATCACTGCTGGCGATGTGGTAGTGATTCGTTACGAAGGTCCACGTGGTGGTCCGGGCATGCAGGAAATGCTGTATCCAACCAGTTACTTAAAGTCGAAAGGGCTTGGTAAGGATTGTGCTTTACTTACCGATGGTCGTTTCTCAGGTGGGTCATCGGGTCTATCTATTGGTCACGTGTCTCCTGAAGCAGCTGAAGGCGGTGCGATTGGCTTGGTTGAAGATGGAGACCGTATCGAAATTGATATTCCAAACCGTACCATTCACTTAGCTGTGGATGAGGCAACCATGGCTACGCGCCGTGAAGTGCAAGAAGCTAAAGGCTGGCAACCTGCTGAACAGCGTCCACGTAAAGTCTCTAAAGCCTTAAAAGCTTATGCGATGCATACCACCAGTGCGTCTAAAGGTGCAGTTCGTGAAATTTAATCGCTAGTCTTTGACTGATTAAAAAGAGCACTCCATTTGGGGTGCTTTTTTATTGATTAATGAAAATAGTACAGTCGCATTTTACAGTACGATTTGCACTTTTATTGCGTAGACGAGGTTTTACTTTTGATGGCACAAAAGTAACAAAATGCCTTTGTTTCCCTGATATGGCATCCCTGCCATACAGTGAAACAGCGACATCCATGTCGCTTCATCATGTGACTTGATTTGGGTAAAACAACAATAAATGGGTTTATGTAATACCTAGCGAGTCGCTTTCATGTGTAGCCTGCTTTCTATACAATAAAAACAGAAAAAATTGCCAAGACTGTAGAGCAATACGCAGCCATCGCTAAGGACAAATACAATGAGTAAAGACAATATCCGCGAACATTCAGCTCCTGTTTATGAGGGCATTGAAAATGCGCCTGCACGTTCCATGATGCGTGCAACAGGCTTTAAAGATTCCGACTTTACCCGTCCGTTTGTCGGTATTGCGTCTACGTGGGCCAATGTCACGCCGTGTAATATGCATATTAATGAACTGGCGCGTGAGGCTGAGAAAGGGGTCAATCAAGCTGGCGGCAAAGGCATTATTTTTAATACCATCACCATTTCAGATGGTATTTCTAACGGCACTGAAGGCATGAAGTATTCATTGCTGAGCCGTGAAATTATTGCTGATTCGATAGAAGCCGTGGTGGGGTGTCAAGCCTATGATGGGGTGATTGCCATTGGTGGTTGTGACAAAAATATGCCGGGTTGTATTATGGGCTTAGCCCGTTTAAACCGTCCGGGTTTGTTTGTTTATGGTGGGACAATCAAGCCGGGCGCAGGGCATACTGACATGATTTCAGTCTTTGAAGCTGTGGGTCAGCACGCCAAAGGTGAAATCAGCGCCATTCAAGTCAAACAGATTGAAGAAGTGGCGCTGCCGGGGCCAGGATCATGTGGCGGTATGTACACTGCAAACTCGATGGCTTCTGCGATTGAAGCCTTGGGCATGAGTTTGCCGGGCTCCTCTGCACAAGAAGCAGTTTCAGATGACAAGCGGATTGACTGTCAAAAAGCAGGTGAAGCGGTGATGAATTTGCTGCGCTTAGATTTGAAACCACGCGATATCATGACCAAAGCTGCATTTGAAAACTCGATTAAAGTGCTGATTGCCTTGGGGGGGTCGACCAATGGCGTGCTGCACTTACTGGCAATGGCACATACTGCTGGGGTTGAACTGAGTTTGGATGATTTTGTCCGTATCGGGCAAGATATTCCCGTAGTGGCAGATGTGCGTCCATCGGGTAAATATTTGATGTCTGAGCTGATTGCGATTGGGGGCATTCAACCGTTGATGAAACGCATGCTGGATGCTGGCATGCTCGATGGTTCATGTTTAACGGTAACGGGCAAGACCTTGGCAGAAAATTTGGCGGAGGTTGAAGATTACCCTGAAGGTCAGCAGATTATTTTACCCTTCGACGCGCCTATTAAAAAAGACTCTCACTTGGTGGTGCTTAAAGGTAACCTATCTCCAACAGGTGCTGTGGCTAAAATCACGGGTAAAGAAGGCCTGTACTTTGAAGGGCCAGCGCGTGTCTTTGAAGGTGAGATCGGTGCGATGCGTGGCATTTTAGACGGTGAAGTCCAAGCGGGTGAAGTGGTGGTGATTCGTGGAGAAGGGCCTAAAGGCGGGCCGGGCATGCCAGAAATGCTGAAACCGACCTCAGCGATTATTGGTAAAGGTCTCGGTAAATCTGTGGCACTGATCACGGATGGTCGTTTCTCTGGTGGCAGTCATGGTTTTGTCATTGGTCATGTAACCCCAGAAGCCTATGAAGGTGGGCCAATTGGTTTGGTGCAAAATGGCGATAAAATCTCGATTAATGCAGAAACCCGCGAAATGACGTGGCATGTTTCGGCAGATGAGATCGCTGCGCGTCAAGCGGCTTGGGTGAAACCGCAGCCGAATTATCGTTATGGGGCCTTGGCCAAGTTTGCAAAACTGACCACTGGTGCAGAAAAAGGCGCGGTAACTGATCTAAATTTAGATGTCTAATTGATCATTTTGCTGTGAATTGATATAAACCCTTGTAGTACTTTCAAGGGTTTAATGTAGAGGCTTTGCTCATGTCACTGTTGCGTCGATGGTTCGATCCGATTCGATCGCGTTGGTTTTACCAAAAACCGATTCGTCAAACGGTCGTATCTACAGAACAAGGCTTGAGTATTCATTTACGCCTCGACGATGTATACAGCTATTTAGCCGTTCAGCAGTTACCCCAAATTGAAGAAATTTTAGCGGATGAACTAAAACCATTGACGGTGGTCATTTCTCGTCAGGCTGCTGAACCGCCAAATCAGATGTCGGCATTGGAATGGCAGACTTATTGTTTAAATGATGCCAAAATTCTGTCGCGTCAGCACCGTTTTAGCTTTCATGAAACCCCGGAGCAACCCAGTATAGAGGCATTAAGCCAAGCAGAAACTATTTTGCGACTTACGCCACTACGTGGGCAGGACTTTTTGTATTTGCTCGAAGACGTGTTTCATATGTTATGGCAAAAGCAAGAGGGCAAACTGCGGACTTTATATGCGATGGCCAGTCGTCATCATCAGGAGCAAAACTTTCCAGAACGTATTTTTAATGATGATGTGGTACTGGCGAGCTACTTTCAACTCGGTGACCGCCAATATCATGCTGTTGATGATCTACTACGTTTAACCCGCCGTTTAAAACAACAAAAACTATTTACCGATAATCCGATTTTCTTAATCAATCATATAGATTGGCGTGAGCATTTGATTAGTGATGCGGAAGAGTTAAATGAAATTCAGGCACTTGATCCTGAGTTGGATTTATACGTTGCACTTGAAGATCCGATTTCATGGTTATTGTTGGCTTATATCAAAGAAGAGCTGGCAGATTATTATAATATTCAGCTTAATGTTTACCCACTGAGTTATCATGGTCGAGACTGGTTTGACTGGAGTTTGGCAACGCGGTTGTCTAAGCGAACAGAAGTACAGTTCACGCCGTTTTGTCGCCCGACCCAAGTGGCAACTTTGGCGATGGCACAGTTATTTTATAGTGTGCCCGAAGAGCAACGTATTGATGCCATGTATCGGATATTGAAAGCGGTTTGGACTCAAGGTAAGGATTTATCTTATAAAGCACATTTTGATCAGTTAATGCAGGAGCTCGATATTACAGCGTTGAGTGTTGACAATGTAGAGACCAAGCTCAAAGAAAACGATATCTTGTGTGAAATGAAGTCTCAACCCGATTTTCCCGTGCTTGAACTGCGTGTTGATGGTCAGAGCTATGTCTTTAATAGTCTGTATCGGGTTTGGATGATTGAAAGTATTTTCAGTAACGTACTGGAAGACCAGTACAAAGCAGATAGTGCTGATGAACAGCAAGGTTAAATGGTTTATTGTGTTTAAGTTGGGTTCAAAGTGCGCTTGAACCTGCATGATAAAATTTATCTTAAAAATAAATACTTAGTTTGCTAATGCTGAAAACGTTTTCAGTTGTCTTGAGGGCATGCTTGTTTAACCTGTGTGAAGGCCAAGCCCCTACGATATAAGCAACATGCTTAATCTGGATCATTATTTTTCAGGCACTTGAATTCTTATTTATAAATTTAATGAGTGTTAACAGTTTAAATCATTGTTAAATTCTATTAATTAATATGTTTACAAATGAAAATGATTATAATTGAGATTCTTTCTGTTTGTTGATTGATGCTATGCGTTTTCATATTTCTTATCTGAGTTTGTCCATTCTTGCTGTAATGACCACGCCGACCTTTGCTCAGAGCGAGGTAGAGGAAACGACATCATCGAAGGTTTTGCCCACTTTACAATTTGAAGCTCAAAAACAAGATGCGAAAGACGCATATGCGGCAAAAACGGCATCAGCTGTTTTGCGTTCAGATGCCCCACTTTTTGAAACAGCACAATCAATCAGCGTGATTAGTGCAAAACAACTCGAACAAAAACAAGCGAAAACACTGTCTGAAGCCTTGCAGGGTGTGGCAGGGGTCACTGCAGGACAGTATGGGCGTCGTGGCTGGGATGACTTTATTATTCGTGGACAAGTTTCCAGCGCGCAGACTTATGTCGATGGCTTGCGTATTCAAACTTCGGATAATGCCCTACGTTCAGAAGACATCACTGGCTTGCAGTCGATCGAAGTGGTAAAAGGGCCAACATCGACAGGTTTTGGCTTTGCCTTACCAGGTGGTTTAGTCAATTTAACCACTAAGCGTCCTGAGGCAAAGACTTCTTATCGTGGCAGTGCAAGCTATGGTAGTAATGCTTTGATTGATGGAACATTTGACATTAACTATGCACCAAATGACAGCGAAAAGGGTGCGTTTCGTGTAGTGGGTCATGCCTCTGATCAGGATGATCCAACAGATTATGTTTATTATAAAAATTATTATATTGCGCCCTCTTATAATTTTGATTTAGGCGAAAAAGATGAGTTGTCTGTGATAGCGAGCTATCAACATCGTGATTTTATTCGTCAGCAAGGGATTCCTTATAGTAATGGTGCTTATAAAAATTACTCACAGAGTTTGTTTTTTGGCGCGCCGAATTTAAGCAATACGGTTGATGTTTTGCGCTTAGGTTCGAACTATGCACATTATTTTGATAATGGCTGGACCTTTAAGCAAAATTTTGCAGTCACTAAAACCGATGCAGATAATAATCCTGTATTGGCAGCTAGTGGCGCTTTTTTACCAACCTTCAAACGGACGGTGGAAAGACAGATTAAAGATGATGTAAATTTTGCATTAGATAATAATGTGTCACGTCATTTCGACTGGGGCAAAACCCAATATGATTTAATGATTGGTTTAGATATGATGCATGAGCGTAGTGACTATGAACGCCGTCGCAATAGTTTGTCATCTTTTAATGCCAATAATCCTGTTTACACTGCAATTCCAAAAGCAACAACAACAATTGCTCACCAAATTACCGACACCCAATATATGGGTGTATATCTACGTAATAATTTTAAAATTGATGATCATTGGATCTTGGGCTTATCAGGTCGTCATGACTGGACACAGGTCGAAGTTGAAGATATCTTCAAGAATAAGTTGTTGAAAAATTCAGATAATGCCTTTACGGGTAATGCATCTTTGATGTATCAGATTAATGATATGTTTGCCCCTTACGTGAGTTATGCAACCTCTTTCTTTCCTGTGAGTGATGCAGGTAAAGATAGTTCACTTTTAAACCCTGAAGAAGGGGAGCAATATGAAGTTGGTGTGAAGTTTCAGGGGTTGAGTCAAAGACTGCAAGGTTATGTGGCTTATTATGATTTAACCCGTCAGAATGTTACAGAGCCAGATCCAACAAATACTTATTATGTACAAATTGGTGAACAAAAGACCAAGGGCTTTGAAACTGAATTATCCGCGGCTTTGACTGATCAATGGAACCTGACCGCAACCTATAGTTATATTCCTACAGCCAAAATCACTGAAAGTGAAACCAGCAGTGATATTGGCAAGCGAATTAACCATGTGCCTAAAAATGCGGCCTCTTTATCAACTCAATATTTCTTTGGTGGTGATCAACAGGGCTGGAATGTTGGTGCAGCTGCAACTTATCAGGGCGAGCGTACAGCACAAAGAGATACCTATTATGTACCGTTATCGAGTTATACACTCTACGACGTCAGTGCAGGTTATGAAGCGAAAAATTGGGGCGCAAAATTCAGCGTAAAAAACCTGTTTGATAAAGAGTATTTAGTTGGAACCACGCCAAATGCACAATTGGTGAGCTGGGGCGATCCACGTACTTTCCGCTTCAGCCTAAATTTCAAATACTAAGCAGAATCACAGCCATCACATTTGGATTCAATAACAGTTGAGTCCAGAGCATGCTTTCCAGTAAGCCTCAATCTTTGATTGAGGCTTACTTCTAAAAACAGTGATATGACCCCGCATTCAAATTTTATAGCATGGCACTAAGAGTTTAGAGAGAATCGTCATGCTTGCTTTTGTTATTTTTGTTTTTGCTGTCGCAGGTATGATTAAAGGCACCATTGGATTGGGCTTGCCCGCCGTGTCGATGGGACTTTTATCTTTGGTGATTAGCCCATTTCAAGCGGCAACTTTGCTCATAATCCCTTCAATGGTCACGAACGTTTGGCAATTGTTCGCAGAAGGGCGTGTACTGCGACTGCTACAGCGCTTTTGGCCCTTGTTGGTGGGCATGATCATCGGTTCAGTTTGGAGTGTTTTTCCTACGCTCGGACATGGCGAATTTCAAAGTGAAGCGTTGTTGGGCGGAATGCTGGCCATTTATGGTCTATATGGTTTGTTTGCCAAAAACATGCCCAACTTAGCCCCCTATGAAAAATATCTATCGCCGATCATGGGCTATTTGGGTGGTGCTTTGACAGTCGCGACAGGGGTGGTGGTGATTCCTGTGGTGCCGTATTTGCAGTCTTTGCATTTAAAGCGGGATGATTTGGTACAATCGCTTGGCCTTGCCTTTACCGTTTCAACTTTGTGTCTAGCTGCATATTTACATCTGAATCCTGTTGAAGATACCCCAATTGACTATCAATTGTCGTTGATCGCACTACTGCCTGCATTGCTCGGAATGTGGTTGGGCACTAAAATTCGCTACCGCATCCCTGAGCAAGCCTTTCGTAAGGTGTTTTTTGTGGGCTTAGTGCTATTTGGCAGTTATATGGTTTTACATCAATTGGGCTGGCTTTAATGCGCAATGAGTTGATCATGTTGGCTCAAGAGGAATTGACTAAAGCATTGGTAATCTGCGGGGAGCTGATCAAAATACCGTGTCGCTAGCAGCAACTTGCGGTTGGCCCATTTGCCTAGTAGTTCAATCTGCTGAAAGTCATACTGCACGTTTAAACGCTGTGCTGCCCGTTTGGGAATAATGGCAATGCCGACGCCATTGGCAACGACTTGTGCGATTGCGGCAAAGTTCGGGACCCGTAACCGATAGTGAATCTCACAGCCTAAGCGTTTGGCTTGAGCCTCGATTGACTGTTGTAGGGAATGGTATGGCATGAGGCCTACAAAAGGATGTTGCACTAATTCACCCAGTTCCAGTTGAACCACAGTGGCAAGTGTATGCTGATTCGGACAGATCAGCACCAACGGATCGTCAGCAAATTCTTGGGTTTCAAGTTGTCCTGCATCGAAAAAACTGGAAATCAGTCCCAACTTCGCCGTGCCTATGCTGAGGGCCTGAATAATGTCATTGGTTTCAGCTTCCTTTAATTCGATATGAAGTTTTGGATTTTCCATCAAATACTGTGGCAATAAATGGGGTAAGTATTCACTTTGCGCTGATGAGTTGCACCACAGAATAATGTTACTCATTGTACTGTGGGCAAAGGGCAACATGGCCTGTTGTAATTGTTGCTGCTGTTGTAGCAAATGTTGTGCATGTTCAGCAAAAGTTTGTCCAGCAAGGGTCGCTTTTACCCCTGTTGCATGGCGGGTAAATAAACTGACTTCAAAATGCTGTTCTAATTTTTTAATCCGCTCACTGGCTGCCTGTAAAGAAATGGCGGAACGTTCTGCACCTTTGGTGAGACTGCCTGTACTCAGGATATTGATAAACAATTGCAGATCAAAAAAATCAAGGCGCATGGCAGGGTCAACGCGGAAAATGTTGCTTTATCTTAGTCCTTTTTGCGTTTTGAGACATCCCTTTAGCAGAGTGGCATATGAAATAGAAGGTAGCGCATCCGACCAAAAAAAAGCAGCCCGAAGGCTGCGATCAAAAACGAATACTCAAAAATAAGGCCGATTAATCTTTTTGCCCTAAGCTGAAGAACCAGTTGAGGAACAAAGCTGCAAAGGTTGCAGTACCAATACCGCCCAAGTTAATACTGCCAACTTGTAAGGCAAAATCACCCGTACCTAAAATGATGGTTACCGCAGCCACCATCAGGTTTTTGTTCTGTGAGAAATCGACTTTGTTTTCAATCCAGATTTTTGCACCCGCGATGGTAATCAAGCCAAAGACCACAATCGACGCACCGGTTAAAATTGCAGTCGGAATGGTATGGATAATCGCACCAAACTTTGGGGACAGACCCAAGAAAATGGCAAATACGCCTGCGATGGCAAAAATGATGGTCGAATAAACTCGTGTGACTGCCATGACCCCGATGTTTTCACCATAGGTGGTCATGCCAGGAGCACCTACACCACCTGCTAAAGTCGTTGCAATACCATCAGCAACAAATGCTTTACCAATCTGTGGATCAAGATTTTCACCTGTCATCGCACTTACAGCTTTAATGTGACCTAAGTTTTCCGCCACCAATATCAAAGCAATCGGTGCAATGATCATCATGGCATTGGCATTAAATTCAGGTGCATGGAAAGTCGGCAAACCAAACCAAGCGGCTTGTTGAATCGGGGCAAAATTAATCGCTGTGCCATAGCCCATGACATTGGTCACCATGAAGTAGACTAAATAAGACATTAACAGACCAATTAATAACAATAGGCGTTGCAATAAGCCACGAGTAAAGACTGCAATTGAGCCCATACATAACACGGTAACCAGTGCCATCCACATATTAAAGGTATTGCCAGCAACGCCTTTGACTGTAACAGGGGCAAGGTTTAGACCGATGATCATGACTACAGCACCTGTCACTACAGGTGGCATCAGTTTTTCAATCCACTTGGTACCTGTTGCCATAACCATAAAGCCAAACAATGTATAAAGTAGACCACAAGCGATGATCCCGCCACCCGCCATGGCTAAATTTGGATTGAGTGCGCCTGTGCCCGATGCAGTATAGCCCGTTGCAGCGATCACCACGCCAATAAAGGCAAAACTTGAACCCAAATAACTTGGAACACGACCACCCGTCATAATAAAGAACAAGATGGTACAAATCCCTGACATTAAGATGGCAAGATTAGGATCGAAACCCATTAAGAATGGTGCAAGAACTGTTGCACCAAACATAGCAAAGGCATGCTGAACACCTAAAATTGCACTTTGTGAAGCTGGAAGATATTCACTTGTACCAACAGGGCGTGCATCTATGTTGCCTTCGTACGGGCGCCATTTGGGGAACCAATTGGACATTTTTTGAGCACTCTAAAGATAAATTGTGCACATCATACTCTTGTTTTTTAGAAGATTTAATCAGTGATACAAAAAATTGTTCAAACTAATCTTATGACTTTTCAGAACTTTTTACCGCATGGTAAAAGTTTTAATTTTTAAAAATAACGATAAATCAAGGCTTAATTGGTAATTTTTGCCAATTATTTATTCATAAATAATTATGATTAGATTGATAAATTTTTTTAACAGGTTTGACCATGCGGTCAATAAAAAAGCACACCATAGTGATGTGCTGTAAATTAAACAGGCTTAAAATTTTAACCAGTATTTCGTAATCCAGCCGCAATGCCTGCAATACTGACCATCAGAGCATGGTCTACAGGTGTATTGGTTTCTTGGCTACTTTCTAAGTAACGGCGACGACGTTTCATTAACTCTGCCTGAAGCAAATGTAGCGGCAATAAATACGGCTTACGTACACGCATGGACTGGTCTAAAACTTCGTTACTGCTCAGTAGTTTTGATTCACCTTTAAGTGCTAACAGGGTTTGCACTGCATATTTTAAACGTTGACGCAGATGTTCCCCAAGCACTTTCAAATCTTCATCGTTGGTCAGGTGTGATTCATAATACAGCGCCACATGACCATCCGATTTTGAGAGCACCATTTCCAACATATCAATCAGGGTCTGGAAATAAGGCCATGTCGCCAGCATTTCATCCAAGGTCGCTTTATGCCCTTGATCAATCACTTGGTTAATTGCAGCGCCTGTACCGAGCCAAGCTGGTAGCATCAAACGAATCTGTGTCCACGCAAACACCCACGGAATGGCACGTAAAGACTCAATGCCACCACTGACTTTACGTTTTGCCGGACGTGAGCCAAGCGGCAACATTTGTAGCTCTAGCTCTGGGGTGACTGTGCGTAAATACTTGACGAAGTGCGGGTTTTCTCGCACGGTTTGGCGATACACCTGCACCGACAAATCAGTCATGCTGTGCATCAACTCGCGCCACTCAGGTTTAGGAACAGGTGGTGGAAGTAAAGTGGCTTCTAAAGTAGCAGCGGTATAAATCTCTAAGTTTTGTAGCGCAATACCTTCTAGGCCAAACTTGAAGCGAATCATTTCGCCTTGTTCAGTGACTCGGATGGCACCTGAAATTGAGCCGGGTGGCTGTGAAAACAGGGCTTGTTGTGTTGGTGCACCGCCACGACTGATGGAACCGCCACGACCGTGAAAGAGGGTCAGTTGTACGCCATGCTTTTTTGCAACCGCGGTTAATTCTTCTTGCGCACGGTACTGTGCCCAATTGGCCGACATAAAGCCTGCATCTTTTGCCGAGTCCGAATAGCCAATCATCACTTCATGCTTGCCCTGAATATGCTGTTTATACCAATGCATATTGAATAGGGTATTCATCGTGCTTGCGGCACCATCTAAGTCTTTTAATGTTTCAAACAAAGGCACCACACGCAGCGGATGTTGGATCCCGGCTTCTTTTTGCAAAAGTAGTACCGCCAGTACATCACTTGGGTACTCCGCCATCGAAATAATGTAGGCACCTAAACTTTCTTGAGGCTGCGCTGCCAAAGTGCGCATGGTGGCAAACACTTCTTGTACTTCGGGTTGTTCAATTAAGCTTTGTGCAGGCTCATTTAAATGTTTCGGCAACAGCGGACGTTTGCTTTGTAGTTCCTGCAATAAAAAGTTTTGGCGCGCTTGTTCAGTCCACGTTTCAAAATTACCCAGACCTAGATATTCAGTAATCGCGGAAATCGCTTGGCGATGCCGTCCTGACTCTTGGCGAATGTCCAATTTCAGTAGTTCAATCCCGAAACAGTTCACCCGATGGATAAAATCGAGCAGTTTCCCATTGGCAATTTCAGGTAGATTGCTGGCAATTAAAGAGCGATAACACAGTAGTAAAGGCTGTAGCAGTTCATCTTTAGCTTTAATGACACGGCTGTCATCGGCATCGGCACCGCGCAGTTTTTCTGCTAACCAATGGCGCGTAGCTTTTAGCCGTTCGCGAGTATCGCGTAAATATTCACGGTAGGGTTCAGGATGGTCTTGACCCAAGGCTTGACGCAGTTCATCGCTACAGCTTTGAATCGAGAGTTCCCAACGTAAATCTTCAATGTCACGTAAGTACAGATCAGCCGCTTTCCAACGGGATAGCCACAGGACTTCTTGAGTAATATTGTGGGTTACATTTGGGTTACCGTCACGGTCACCGCCCATCCATGAAGCGAAACGAACAGGTGCAACATGGAGGGGCAGACGTTGCCCACAGTGCTCAATCACCATGTCGTCCAGTTCACGCATGAACTTCGGTACTGCATTCCATAAGGTTTGCTCAATGGTGGTGAAGCCCCATTTTGCCTCATCCACAGGGGTTGGGCGATGTTGACGGATTTCATCGGTCTGCCATGCCGAACAGATCAATTGTTTTAAGTCTTCAAGAACTGTTTGGCGCTCACGTGGGGTGAGTTTCTGCTGATCCATTTTAAAGAGAGCGTTATTGATACCATCATATTTTTGGATCAGGGTTCGGCGACTGACTTCTGTTGGATGAGCAGTCAGCACCAATTCAATATTCAAATCACAGATTTGCTGAAATAGCGTATCAGTGGGAATGTCATTATTCTTGAATTTTTCAAAGAGGTGGTCGAGCGGATTGGGAGACGGGGTGTTTACATCAAATTCGCTTTGACGACGGCTACGTACAACGTGATATTGTTCAGCAATGTTGGCAAAATTCAAAAAGTGAGTAAAAGCACGAGTCAGTGGGAGAATTTCATCATCTTCAAGACTTAAAAAAAGTTGTTCGAGCTGTTTTTCAGCTTCAACTTGTCCGTCGCGAGCACCTTTGGATAAGGCACGAATTTGCTCGACCTGATTAAACAAATCTTGTCCAGCATGCTCCTTGAGGGTTTCACCCAACAAGTTGCCGAGTAATCGGACATCTTCACGTAGTGGAGCATCAATTTGTTGAATCATGATTATTATTCCCTCGTTGTTCTTAATTTGACTATACCCCGATTCGGTGACAATCCAAGTAGGGGCAGACAAAAGTAGGGGATTAATTGCTGAATTTAGAAACAAATGAAAGACTTATATTGCTGCTCTCTATTGAGTCAATCACATGAATAAGTAACAAATCACTGAATTTGTTATTAAAAAATTCAAAGTCACTCTATTTGCTTTTCGTGTTTTTGTATCGGGTATCTGAATAAAAAAATGCTGATCGCTTCTTGAATGATTTGTTCACATTGTTCTGCACTAGGAACCTCGTTCATCCCCAATAGCATTTCTTGATGACGATAACCAAAGAGCAAAGACATTAATAAGGTGATGGCATCATTGACTTGTTCAAACTGAAGTACGCCTAGTGTTTGGGCCTGATGAAAAAATTGCTCCCAAATAGTCTGCATTTTAAGATGGGATGCTTTATAGAAGTTATGTAAAAGAGGATTTTGCTCTGCCGCTAGTTGTAATAACAAATGTTCCAGTTTAATTGCTTCGGGCAGGT
Organism: Acinetobacter sp. WCHAc060042; assembly: GCF_003231195.1. Lineage (NCBI taxonomy): Bacteria > Pseudomonadati > Pseudomonadota > Gammaproteobacteria > Moraxellales > Moraxellaceae > Acinetobacter > Acinetobacter sp. WCHAc060042. Next base: position 46,095 of record NZ_QKVN01000014.1, on the reverse strand, counting down.
TAATAATATACATCGACAGCGTACAGATTTGTTTGAGCATAGGTTGGAAGTCTTCTGCACATTGCAATTGAAATGAACGACCCAGCATCAGCTTTTCACAGGTTTCTTCAATCGCACAACTAAACAGGTTGGCTTTATCCTGAAAATGATTATATACCGTCAGTTTAGTGACATGGGCTTCTTTGGCAATCTGATCCATACTGGAGCCATGATAACCATGTTGTAAAAACAACTGACGTGCAACATTCAAAATCCGTTGCCGTTTTTCTAAATCCTTTGGACGTCCTGCTGAAGCTTGCACAAGTGATCCTAAAAAAAAGTTCAAAAAGTCATTTACATCTTAGTGTATCTTTAATTAGTGTACTATGCAGTATATTAATTAAAAAACAACCATGTTGCATCTGGATATTGTGCCTGATGAGCAGGTGATTTTGGAAGAAGAGCAGACTTCAATGAGCAGAATTCAGACCCTTGTGGCAAGTATGATGGTGGTATGTAGTATCACCTTGTGGGGATGCAGCAAAGACACGGCTGAATCAGAACCCATCCCTCTAGTTATGGTGAGCCAACCGAATACCACACATTTAGAACAAAAAAGTTATGCGGGTGAAGTACAAGCCCGCCAACAAACAGCATTGTCGTTTCGTGTTGGGGGGCAAGTTACAGAGCGATTGGTCGATGTGGGGGATCAAGTCAAAGTTGGACAAGTCTTAGCACGCTTAGATGTGCAAGATGCTCAGTTACAGTTAAATTCTGCCAAAGCCCAACTCGAGAGTGCACAAGCGGCTGAGAAAAATGCACAGGATGAACTTAACCGTTTTAAGCAATTATTACCCAGTAATGCGGTCAGTCGTTCACAGTACGACAGCGTTGAAAATCAATATAAAGCAGCACTGTCGAGCTTAAAACAAGCCCAAGCCAATTTTAATGTTACACAAAACCAAACCAGCTATAACCAACTGATTGCCAATAAAAATGGCGTGATTACCGAGCGAAATATTGAAATTGGGCAAGTGATTTCAGCAGGACAGCCCGCTTTTCAACTGGCGATTTCTGGTGATCGCGAAGTCGTGATCGGTGTCCCTGAACAAGCTATTCCTAAAATTACAGTGGGACAGGATGCCGTCGTTACGCTATGGTCTCAGCCCGATCAGCGTTTTGCAGCCTATGTACGTGAAATTTCCCCTGCCGCCGATCAGTCCCGAACCTTTAGTGTCAAAGTGGCGCTGCGTGAAGGGCAAAATGCGATTCAGTTGGGGCAAAGTGCACGTGTATTCTTTAGCTCCACCGAGAGTAATGTGCTGAGTGTGCCGTTAGCCAGTGTTTCAGCGAGTGGGAAAAATGCCTATGTCTGGGTGGTAAACAGCGATAACAGTATTCGTAAGGTGCCTGTGGTTGTTGGCGAGTATGGTCGCGATACGGTCACTATTCGCTCAGGGTTACAGCCAAAAGACTATGTGGTGGTGGGCGGAGTCCATTTACTACGTGAAAAACAGAAAATTAAACCGATTAGCCGTGATAACAAAGCGGTCCAGATTGCGGCAGGGAGTTAAGCATGAACTACAACCTGTCCGAATGGGCACTTAAAAATAAAGGTTTGATCCTCTATTTTATGTTGTTACTCGGGATCATTGGGGTGGTGTCTTATTCCAAACTTGCTCAAAGTGAAGACCCGCCTTTTACCTTTAAAGTCATGGTAGTGCAGACATACTGGCCTGGTGCAACTGCGCGTGAGGTATCGGAACAAGTCACAGATCGTATTGAAAAAGAACTGATGACCACGGGTAAATACGAACGTATTATGGCGTATTCACGACCTGGCGAGTCCATGGTCACTTTTGTAGCACGTGATGCCATGCGCTCGAGTGAAATACCTGATGTTTGGTATGATGTTCGTAAAAAAGTCAATGATATTAAGCATGAACTCCCAGATGGTGTTCAGGGTCCTTTCTTTAACGATGAGTTTGGTGATACTTTCGGTAATATCTATGTATTGACTGGTAAAGACTTTGACTACGCGGTGATGAAAGAATACGCCGATCGTTTGCAGTTACAACTACAACGTGTCAAAGATGTGGCTAAGGTGAACCTTGTTGGTTTACAAGACCAAAAAATTTGGATTGAAATTTCCAACACCAAAGCTGCGCAGTTAGGTATTCCCGTCACAGCTATTCAACAAGCGTTGCAACAGCAAAATACCATGGCCAGTGCAGGTTTCTTTGAAACGAAGTCTGACCGCATTCAACTGAGAGTCACAGGGCAGATTAAAAGCGTTGCAGAACTGCAACGTATGCCACTCTTGGTCAATGGAAAAACCATCCAGCTTAGTGACGTTGCTGATGTCTATCGAGGCTTTAGTGAGCCAGCTCAACCCCGTATGCGTTTTATGGGCGAAAATGGTATCGGAATTGCGGTCTCGATGCGCAAAGGTGGCGACATCTTGGCTTTGGGTAAAAACCTAGAGACTGAGTTTTCTAATCTGCAAAAAACCTTACCCCTTGGTATGGAGTTGAAAAAAGTTTCAGATCAGCCCGTTGCGGTGAAGCGCAGTGTCAACGAATTTATGAAAGTGCTTGCAGAAGCGGTCATTATTGTCCTGCTAGTGAGTTTCTTTTCACTGGGTTTCCGTACTGGGCTGGTGGTGGCATTCTCCATTCCACTGGTCTTGGCGATGACCTTTGCAGGCATGAATATTTTTGATGTCGGCTTGCATAAAATTTCGTTGGGGGCTTTGATTTTAGCACTGGGACTGTTGGTTGATGATGCCATTATTGCAGTCGAAATGATGGCCATTAAAATGGAGCAGGGCTATAGTCGGCTACAAGCCGCGGGGCATGCGTGGCGAACCACGGCCTTCCCAATGCTGACGGGAACATTGATTACCGCTGCGGGCTTTTTGCCAATTGCAACAGCAGCCTCAAGTACAGGTGAATACACGCGTTCTATTTTCCAAGTGGTGACCATTGCTTTAATTGTGTCGTGGTTTGCGGCTGTATTGTTTGTACCTTATTTGGGCGACAAATTATTGCCTGATTTCAATAAGGATCTCATCCAAAAAGCACCGTGGTATAGCCGGTTGTGGGCACGATTGCGCAAGCAGCCTGAGCCACAGTCAACGGTGCATCATCCTGGTGAGCAGCATGATCCCTATCAAACCAAGTTCTATCAAGGTTTTCGTCGTTGGGTCAATCTGTGTGTGACTTATCGAAAAACGGTCATTGCGACAACGGTTGGGATCTTTGTGCTCTCGGTGCTCATGTTTAAATTGGTACCACAACAATTCTTCCCGCCTTCGAATCGCGCAGAAATTTTGGTCGATTTAAAACTCGAGGAAGGTGCATCTTTAACCGCAACTGAAAATGCAGTGAAAAAGGTCGAACAGTTCCTATCGAAGCAAAAGGGGATTGATAACTATGTGGCTTATGTGGGCACAGGTTCACCGCGCTTTTATTTACCGCTCGATCAGCAACTGCCACAGGCAAGTTTTGCACAGTTTGTGGTTTTGGCCTCTTCATTGGATGATCGAAATGAAATTCGCAAGTCTTTAGACACACAAATCCGTCAGTTACTGCCAGATGTTCGTACTCGCGTTTCTCTGCTTGAAAATGGGCCACCTGTTGGTTATCCAATCCAGTATCGAGTATCAGGTGAAGATTTGACACAGGTTCGTGCATGGGCGGACAAAGTAGCTGCGCTCATTGGCACAAACCCGAACACAACGAATGTACACCTTGACTGGGGTGAGCCAAGTAAGGTGATTAGCTTAGAGATTGATCAAGACCGTGCCCGCCAAATGGGGGTGTCTAGTTTAGATTTAGCCAATTTCTTGAACAGTTCTATTTCGGGTGCCACGATTAACCAATACCGTGAAAAGCGAGAACTGATTGAGATTCGCTTACGCGGAGACCAAGCGGAACGGGCTGAAGTAGAGTCCCTTTCCAGTCTGGCTATTCCAACCTCAAGTGGTGGCACAGTGCCACTCGCGCAAATTGCGAAAATTAATTATGGTTTTGAAGATGGATTGATCTGGCACCGTAACCGCTTACCGACCATTACGGTGCGTGCAGATATTCGAACCAAATTACAGCCTGCCACTGTAGTGGATGAAATGGCTGAACAGATGGATCAGCTGCGTGCAGAATTGCCAAATGGTTATTTGGTTGAAGTGGGTGGTACCGTGGAAGAGTCTGCACGTGGTGGTAAATCGGTTGCAGCGGGCATGCCTTTGTTCTTAGCCGTGGTCATGACCTTGCTGATGATTCAACTGCGCAGTATGTCGCGTGCGACAATTGTACTGCTTACCGCACCTTTAGGCTTAATTGGTGTGGTGCTATTCTTGCTGCTGTTCAATAAACCCTTTGGTTTTGTTGCAATGTTAGGCACTATTGCCCTGTCGGGGATGATTATGCGTAACTCGTTGATCTTGATTGATCAGATTGAGCAAGACATTCAAGCAGGGCATGAAACATGGGATGCGATCATTGATGCAACCGTGCGACGCTGTCGTCCGATTGTGCTGACGGCATTGGCGGCTGTCCTTGCCATGATTCCACTGTCCAGAAGTATTTTCTTTGGTCCCATGGCTGTTGCGATTATGGGTGGATTGATTGTAGCGACGCTATTAACCCTGTTCTTTTTACCTGCCTTGTATGCGCAGTGGTTTAAAGTAAAAAAAATTAGCCATAAGCTGTAAATTTATGCCAATATCAGGTGCGAAACATTGAAAATTTCAATATAGTAGCACCTGAAATTTATGGCATTTTTATAAAGCAGTTTTTGCTACACATTACAAAACGAACGATGTAGCAAATGGGGTTAAACGCATGATGCAAGACAATATTACCAAGTATCGCCGCTCTATAGCGATTTCTTATGTCTTCATGTTTTTAGCTTTGTTTACTGTGATTAGTGGCGCATTTTCATATTGGTATGCACGGAAAGTCACGCAGATTGATCACGCTGAGGTCTGGTTACAAGCCCAAGCCCTTTGGGTGATGCGTAATATTGTGATTTATAGCATCTTGGCTTTGTTTGCAGCATTGTGGTTTATTCCGCTCATGTTTTTCACTTGGGACAGCGCATTGTGGGTCACCGCATGTACTGTTGCAGGTGTCGTTTTTAGCTGTATTGCATTTCTTTTTCTTTTAAATGCATGGTTTAAAGGCTTCTCTAAATTTTTGAAAAATAAGGCTGTTTTCTAAACATACTGATTTTTTTTCAAACATCCCCTTGTAAAACTTGGTTTGACCCCCAATTTCAGACCACAGCCCAGTATTAAATAAATTCCGTGAGGAGCATCGCCAGACATGGCTAAACGTGATTATTATGAGGTTTTAGGTGTTGCTAAAACCGCTAGTGATGATGAAATTAAAAAAGCCTACCGTAAGTTGGCGATGAAATATCATCCAGATCGTAACCCTGATAATGCCGAAGCTGAAGAGAAGTTCAAAGAAGCTGCTGAAGCTTATGAAATTTTGTCGGATAGCGAAAAGCGCAGCATGTATGACCGTATGGGGCATCAAGCCTTTGAAGGTGGTATGGGCGGCGGCGGTGGCTTCGGTGGTGGTTTCAGCGCAGAAGACATTTTCAGTCAATTCGGTGACATTTTCGGTGGCGCATTTGGTGGTGGCAGTGGTCGTGGTCAACAGCGTGCGCGCCGTGGTTCTGACTTACGTTATGTAATGGAACTGACCTTGGAAGAAGCAGTAAAAGGAGTGAAGAAAACCATTACTTTTACTGCACCAGCACCGTGTGAAACGTGTGATGGCAAAGGTTCTAAAAACCCGAATGATGTTGAAACCTGTAAAACCTGTCATGGTGCAGGTCAGGTTCGCATGCAACAAGGTTTCTTCTCTGTACAGCAGACTTGTAGCACTTGTCGTGGTCAGGGCAAGATCATTAAAAACCCATGTAATACTTGTCATGGTTCAGGTGTTAAAGACCGTCAACAAACCCTTGAAGTGACGATTCCTGCGGGTGTCGACAATGGCGACCGCGTTCGTTTAACGGGTAAAGGTGAAGCGATTCGTGACGGTCAGTCAGGTGACTTGTACGTAGAAGTGGTCGTGCGTGAACACGAAATCTTCCAACGAGATGGTGCAGACCTGTATATGGATGTGCCTGTAAGCATTGCCGATGCTGCTTTGGGTAAAGAAATTGAAATCCCGACACTCGAAGGTCGCGTGAGTTTGAAAATTCCTGAAGGTACACAAACGGGTAAAATGTTCCGTTTACGTGGTAAAGGGGTTAAACCTGTACGTACCAGTATGCAAGGTGACTTACTCTGCCGTATCGTGATCGAAACGCCAGTCAACTTAACAGCACGTCAACGAGAGTTGTTAAAAGAGTTGCAAGAAACTCTGGATGGAGATGATCACAAATCATCACCGAAGAAAAAGTCTTTCTTTGACCGTCTGTTTGACTAATAAAACGTCATATCGGTTAAATAAGATTGAAAAGAGCGGGAAAATTTTCCCGCTTTTTTTATGTTACTGCACTTCTGTTGGAAGTTCAGGTTGATCAATCTGATCTACAGAGACGGTCTCTTCAACAGGTGCAACAGATGGTGCTTGTTGTTCAGTATTGACCTTTGGGTGTGTACTGGTGCTAATTTTGACTTGTGACAAACTTTCCAAAGTGTCGCCTGCTTGAACAGCAGGTTCAGCCTGAACATTTGCCAGACAGCCCCCAAACGCGATCGCTAGAAAAAGTACCTTTGCTTTCATTCTATTTTCCTCATTTTAAAGTTGTTTTTTAACGCGAACCTAGTCTGCGTAATATTGATTGCAAATTTGTGAAAATGACGAGAAATGATGTTTGAAAATAAAGCGATTTTTTCGATGAAAATGGCTAACAAAACTTAGTCTGGGCAATGAGTTTTGCTATAGTAAGAACAATTTTGAAGCTACATTAGGAATATATTATGTCAGCAGCTCCACGCATTGGTGTCTTGGGTGCAGGCGGTCGTATGGGTCGCATCCTTATTCAAGCGGTAAACGAAGCAGGCTATCAATTGGCTGCAGCCGTTGAACGTCCTGAAAGTTCATTGATTGGTGCAGATGCAGGTGAGCTTGCAGGAATTGGTAGCCTTGGGGTGAAGGTGGTGGGTAGCCTAGAAGCGGTAGTGAAAGAGTGTGATGTGGTGATTGATTTCACTGCACCAGTAGCGACGGTTCAGCATTTAAAAATTTGTCGTGAAGCGGGTGTAGCCATTGTGATTGGTACTACTGGCATGAATGACGAACAAAAAGCCTATTTGGATGACTCTGCGACTCAAACACCTGTGGTGTATGCAGCCAATTATTCTGTGGGTGTCAACGTTTCGATTAAACTGTTGGAATTGGCTTCTAAAGTCTTTGGTGACACCGTGGATATTGAAGTGATTGAAGCACATCACCGTCATAAAGTCGATGCGCCATCAGGCACAGCGCTGATGATGGGTGAAGCGATTGCTGGAGCTTTAGGGCGTGACTTGAAAACGGATGCAGTATACTGCCGTGAAGGTCATACAGGGCCTCGTGAGCGTCAAAGCATTGGCTTCCAAACTATTCGTGGTGGCGATATTGTCGGTGAACATACCGCGATGTTTATTGCCGATGGCGAGCGTGTTGAAATTACCCATAAAGCGACCAACCGAATGAACTTTGCTTCAGGTGCAGTACGTGCTGCGGCTTGGGTCATCGGGCGTGAAGCAGGTAAATATGATATGAAAGATGTGTTAGGTTTTAACGATATCCAAGTATAAAACCAGTTTCATTCGTAATAAAAACAAGATAAAAACGAAAATAAGACGAAGAATAGAATGAAAAAAGTCATGTATATGGCTTGTGTTGTTGCCTTAATGAGCACAGCACAAGCCAAGCCTATGGATCAAGCCAAACTGAGTATTCATAAAAATAATATTAAAGTTTGGACTTATCAAAATGCACAAAACCCCGTTTTTTTATATAAGGCTGAAACCACGTTTGATGTGCCGATTGAAAAAGCCGTTTCACTGATTTTGGATGTAGACCACGCAGTGAAATGGGTACCTTATATGGGCAGTGTCAAAGTTTTGTCCCGCGATGATAAAAAAGGTGAATTCCAGTTGTATATGGTGCTCGACTTTCCTTTTCCTTTAAAAGATCGCGACTTGGTGGTGCAAGGCAAAATGATCAAGGACAGTCAGGGGGTGATAAGTATTAAAAACAAAGCCATTGATAAAAATATTCTGAAAAATCCAGACTATGTACGCTTAAACTACTATGAAGGCGATTGGACTTTCCAAAAACTCGGACCAAACAAAGTGAGAGTTTCCACTTCGGGTTATGCCAATCCTGAAGGCTCGATTCCACTGAGTATAGTGAACATGTTCGTCCAACAGCAGCCTTATCAAATGCTACAGAAAATGAAAAAGCAATTGCAGGAACAACGTGATCTGCCTGTGCAGTTACCTGTGGCTTTACGTTAGAACTGCTGAAAGCCTGCACTGCGGTACAGGCAATTGATTTTGATGGTGGTTTTATTCAGGCTGTTGGTAAGCAGTCAGTTGCTGTAAAGTCGACGCCTGAGGTAAATCTAGGTGCATTAAACTCAGCATGACATGCCCTTCACCAGCAAGTGAGATTGTGAAATGTTTGGCACTGCTTTGATCACATTGAAATTCTAAATGTTTCTTGTTGGGTAAATTTATCTGCATTTGTCGTTCATCGTTCAACCGATATTCATAGGTTCGCCGTGTTGCTGTTTCCGTCAAGCTCGGCTGTAAATTTAAAAATTGGTAGTCATTTAAGTTCTGTGTTTTGAGAAACCCTTCAATGAGCGCTTTACAAATAAAGTGCTGTTGCTGTACTTGCTGTGAAACCTTTTGCGGTTGGCATGCAGATAAATTCAATACACAAAATAAAGAGATCATTATTTTTTTCATAAAGGCACCTATTGACGTTCGTTGACGGATGACAGGAGCATAATTCTGTGCGCATAATGGATACAGATACATAAAATTTAAAAAAATAGGTACAGATGCATGGCTTTTCAGTATCAGAGCTTGGCGACGCAGTTACTTGAGAAAATTCAAAATGCGGAATTACCCGCAGGACAGAAATTGCTGTCTTTGCGACAGTTTGCAACTTTACAAAAGGTCAGTCTAAATACTGCCAAAAGTTGTTATGAACTGCTCGAATCGCAGGGCTATATTCATGTAAAAAATAAATCAGGCTATTTTGTCAGCTATCAGAAAAAATCCAGTCCCTCTATTCCTGTGCCACAGCATCCAGACTTTCAGTCCCAAGAGCGTGAGATCTCAAATTTAGAACTGCAACTTGAAATTCAACAGTCTTCTATTAACAGTCGTCTCATTCATTTGGGTGCTATTCAGCTTTCGCCTAAACATGTGCCTGTAGAGGCACTCCGCCGTTCAATCCAACGTGCACTAAAGCATAGCCAACCTGAAGACTTTTTATATAGTGATAAGCAAGGTCATATTCGCCTAAGACAAGCTTTGTCGGAGCATTGGGCTGAAGATGGTTTTTACATTTCGCAGGATGATATTTACATCAGCAATGGCTGTATGCCTGCATTGTCGGTAATCATTCAAAACTTAAGCCAAGAAGGGGACAGCGTGATTGTCCCAACACCGAATTTTAATGGTCAGCTGCAAATGTTGGCTGGCTTAAAGCGAAAAATCATTGAAATTCCAGCCGATACTCAAGGTTTTGATTTGGAACGTTTAGAGCAAGTCATGCAAAGTTCAGGCGCAAAAGCATGCTTACTTACGGCCAATTATCAAAATCCCTTGGGGTTTTGCCTAAGCAATGCAGAAAAAGAAAAAATTGCACAACTGGCGGCACGTTATCAATGCTATGTAATTGAAGATGATATTTATGGTGAGTGTAGCTTCAGCTCGAGTCGTCCGTTGCCGATTAAATATTGGGATCAGCAGGGTTATGTGATTTTCTGTGGTTCGGTTTCCAAGTCACTTTCAACTGCGTATCGGGTAGGTTGGTTCTGTATTCCGCAGCGCTTAGCGCATTTGAAGGCTACTTTGCTGATGCAAAATATCACCGTGAATACACCTTTGCAGTTGGCACTGGCTGACCTGATTTATAGCCGTGCCTATCGCGAACATTTACAGCAGCTTAAACCGATTTTGAAACAGCAAGTTGAACAATATCGACACATGATCATGCATGCCTTTGACGGGGTAGAGTTACGGATCAATCAGCCCTTGGGAGGATATGCGCTATGGCTACAACTTCCCGAAAGTATTGATGGTTTAGACATGTACTATTTTGCGCAACAACATGGTATCAATATTGTGCCCGGAGAGGTTTTTGGAGAAGGGCAGCGTTATAAAAACTGTATCCGTCTCAATGCTGGACATGAACTTTCGGTAGATATTCGGGAGGCCGTTAGCTTGTTGGCCGATTGGGTCAAAGCGGAAATTAATCGTTCGGTAGGGGTTAAACAAGCGGTCTAAAAAGCGCCTCTTTTGAGGCGCTCATCGTTTAAAAGTCGGCTTTGAGGACAATACGATAACGTGCTTGTCCTGAATGTAAACGTTCCAGCGCTTCATTTAACTGCGACATGGGATACAGTTCAATTTGTGGCGCAATATTTTTACGTGCAGCGAACTTGAGGAGTTGGCGTAATGCCGCAGGAGATCCTGTCGGTGAACCTGTGATAGATTTGGCTCCACCAATTAGACTACCCGCAGAAATTTGCATCGGTTCTAAGGGCAGTCCCAACATATGTACCGTACCATTCGGAGCAAGTGTGGCTAAATATGCTTGCCAATTGAGCGTGACATTCACCGTACTGAGCAACAGATCGAATTTGCCTCTTTGTGCTTTAAGTGCATCCACATCTCGGCTATTTACGACATGGTCTGCCCCCATAGCCTTGAGCTCTTCAGCTTTGTCTAAATTGGACGTAAATGCCGTAATTTCACAGCCCCATCCTTTCAGAAGCTTAATCGCCATATGGCCAAGCCCACCAATGCCAATCACACCAACATGGTGAATAGCTTGAATTTGGTGCTTTAAAATTGGATCAAAAACAGTAATCCCGCCACACAGCAAAGGCCCTGCTGACTCAGGGTCCAGATCTTCAGGTAAGGGAATAATCCACTGCCAACCTGCCCGAACTTTGTTGGCAAAACCACCTGCATGCCCTACGATGGTTGCTGTTGAACCGCCTGTACAGAGCACCTGCTGCCCCGACACGCATGGGTCACAGTGTTGACAACTTTCAGCGGTCCAACCGATACCTACGCGTTGCCCCAGTTTTAAGCCTTTGGCCTCTGAGCCTAAGCGAATGATAGTACCAATAATTTCATGGCCTGCAACCACAGGGTAGACCGATGAATTCCAGTCATTATTGATGACCGAAACATCAGAATGACACAGTCCACAATATTCCACCTGCACTTCAACTTGATGTGCTTGCAGTTCGCCTGCATCGAATTGATAGGGTTGTAAGGCCTCGCCTGCTTGCATCGCCGCATAGGCACGAATGGTGTTGTCAGTCATATTCGGTGTCCTTATTTATCGTTTGAGATGGTTTTATTTAAAATGACAGCCATTTTCATGATCATTGACCATGCCGACCGCTTGCATAAAGGCATAACAGGTGGTCGGGCCAACAAACTTGAAGCCCTGTTTTTTCAGTGCTTTTGACATGCTTTGGCTTTGAGGTGTTTGTGCAGGTGCTGTGCGGTAGTCAGGAACATCATTGTGGATGGCATGTTGCTCGACAAAGTTCCAGAGCCATTCCACAGGGTTGATGCCTTGTTGTTTCAGTGCAACCCATGCAATCGCATTGTCACGAATCGCAGTGAGTTTTCCGATATGCCGGATTAGCCCTGCGTCTTGGACTTTAGTGGCTAAGTCTGCTTCGCTAAAACTTGCAATTTGCTCGATGGAATGCTGGAAAAAATGGCGATGATAGTGTTCACGTTTTTTCAGGACGGTAATCCATGACAGCCCCGCTTGTTGACCTTCGAGGCAGAGCATCGCAAAGAGCTGCTTTTCATCATGTAGTGGTTTACCCCACTCATGATCATGGTAGTCGATGTAGAGCGGGTCTGAGGAGCACCATCCGCAGCGTTGAGTGGTCATCTGGAAATGCTCCTTTTTTATTTATAGGGTAAACGTTGCCCATTGATCGAGTTGATTATCCCAATAAAATAATTGGGCGTGTTTGAGCTCGGAGAAGTTAATCCAAACATCTTTTCCGGTCTTTTCTGCAAATCCAGTGCTGATTAAGAGTGCATCTTCAGTAATTTCCATGATCCAGCCTTGGTGGCTTTGTCCTGCCAAGATAATTTTTTGTTGATTGCCTGATTCAGCAAATTCGACCAGACGGTTGATCAACGCTTCTGACATGAAAAATTCCTAAAGTTAACGTAAATAAGGATAGGGATTTACTGCACCACGACCTTTGCCTTGTAAATACAGTCCATAATGTAAATGTGGGGCGGTGTATCGTGCATTGCCTGTGTTGCCAACATAGCCAATCACATCGCCTTTTTTAACATAGTCTCCGACCTTTAAACCACGTTTATGATCATCAAGGTGAGCATAATAATGCCATGTGCCAGCGGGTCCCATAATCCAAACCACTTTACCACCCAAATTGTTATTACGTAAGTCCGCGACTAGGCCTTCTGTGGCGGAAAAAACTTTGGTTCCCTTTGGTGCCAAAATGTCGATGCCTTCATGCGTTCGCCCACTGCTGCGTGAGGCACCCCAAGTGTCTTTGAGCGCATGACGTTTGATGCCCTGAACTGGTACCGGGAATTGTTGGGCTAAACGCATATTTTTAAGCTGCTGAACTTGAGCTGCGGGTAATTGGCTACCGCTGGGCACAGGGGGGGTGGTACGACAAGCAGCAAGTAAAAGGAGAAGAATACTTAGACTGCTAATGGCAGAAATGCGAGGCAAACAATAACGCACGAACAATCCTTTCTTATCTCTGTGATCTCATTTTAAAGTGAGCTAATTTTAAGTTTTATCATCAATCAAATTGATGACATCACTATGTCACAGTTGAATTGCTGAGATCAATTTTTTCATGGCGGTTGGGATGCCCATTTCTGTGACATTTTGTACATCGAACCACATGCCTGCCAGTTCAATACTTAAATGTTCGAGTTGATCGGCATCGACCTCAAAACAAAGTGCTTCCAGTTGCCAAGTGAAGTGAGTAAAACTATGTGAAATTTCGGCGCGTTGTGTAGCTCCTTTAAGCCCTAAACTTTGGCACAGTTGCGTGAGTGCATCACAGTTTTCAAAAATAGGTAAACACCATAAACCGCCCCACAGTCCACTATTGGGGCGTTGTTGCCACAGCCATTGATTGTGATGACGCAGCACCAATACTTGAGCCGACTTTATTGGGACAGCTTTTTTGGGTTTTTTAAAGGGTAATTCCGTTTCTAGCCCTTGTGCATGGGCCTTACAGTGTTGCTGCATGGGACAGTAGAGGCACAACGGTTTTTTCGGTGTACAGACGGTTGCCCCCAAATCCATGATGGCTTGGGTGTAGTCATGGTTACGTTCATTTGGGCAAAGTTCGTCAGCCAGTTGCCACATGCTACGCTCATGCGCGGGTTTACTCAGGTCGTCATCAATAGCAAAGAAACGTGCGAGAACGCGCTTTACATTACCATCCATAATGACGCCGTACTGACGTAAACCCAAAGACATCAGTGCCCCTGCGGTAGAGGGTCCAATACCGGGCAGCTCAATCCATCCTTCCAAGGTTTGAGGAAAAGCACCATGGCGTGCCACAATACTAGCCGCTTTATGCAGATTACGCGCGCGTGCGTAGTAGCCGAGACCTGCCCAGTAAGGTGCGACCTCATCCCATGATGCTGTCCCTAAAGTTTCAACCGTTGGGAAGCGTTCGATAAAACGCTCGAAATATTGCAGTACGGTTTTGACTTGGGTCTGTTGTAGCATAATTTCAGACACCCAAACTTTGTAGGGGTCATCGGCCACTTGCCATGGTAGGTCATGTCGACCATGAACATCGAACCAAGTCAGTAACGCATCTGAAAAAGAGAAAGGAGACATCTGAAGCACAAACAAAAAATTCGACTTAGTATAACGGAATGTCTTTTATACGCATGTATTTTGCCCATAAAAAATGGCGCCGAAGCGCCATTGATCGAATGAGCATTTAGTCGTGTGTCATGCCCCAGCGTGCATCGAGTTTGAGCTCTTGGTCTTTATAGCGTGGAATAATATGAATATGTAGGTGTTCAGACACATTTCCAAATATTTCACCATCATTAAACCCAATATGGAAACCTGAAGGTTGATGGCGCAATTGGAGTTCATTACGTGCCAGTTCTAACAAAGACATTAAGCTCTTACGCTCTTTGTCAGTGATATCAAAGAATGAACTGATATGGCGTAGAGGGATAATGACGCAATGACCTTTAGAGAGCGCATTGGGTTCGGGTAAAATCACCCCAAACTCGTTTTTATCAAGCACATCAAATTCATCAAAATTACAATATTGGCATTGGGTCTCAGTCATTGTTATCTCCTCTAAAATCTAATTATCTATCCTACTGGATATGAGCAAGTGATATTTGCTTGCTCGTCTCTAGTTAAGCACTGAGATTGCGTTCTAGCAAGTCATACATTGCTTCAAGACCCTGTCTTTCTGCTTCAGGGTTATAGCCCAAGTCTACACCATTGGCTTTGGCACGTTCATCGGCTAACGGATTACTAAAGCCATGCTTCGCATCTTCAAAAATAATGACTTCATGATTTACTTTCGCTGCATGCATTTCTTCACGGAAGCTTGCAACATCATCCAAGGTGACCATGCTGTCTAACTCACCATGTAAAACTAAAATTTCACCTTGAATTTGACCTTCGACCGCAGGGGCTTTCGGTGCCAAAGTTGCATGGAAGGTTGCGACAGCTTTGAGTGGAGCACCAGAACGTGCCAAGTCTAAAACCACTTTACCGCCATAACAAAAACCAATGGCCGCCAGTTGATCGGCATTCACTTCAGGCTGGGCTGCAAGCGTATCTAAACCTGCTTGAGCACGGTTGACGATGGTGTCTGCATCGGCAAAAGTTTGCATCATCCATTCATAGGCTTGCTTGGCATCAGTGGTGACTTTTTTGTCGCCGTACATATCAATCGCCAGAGCAGCATAACCATGTTCAGCTAGTTCGCGAGCACGTTGTTCAGTATATTCATTTCGACCCCACCATTCGGGTGCAACAATGATTCCTGCATGGGGTGTTTGGCCATTGGGTGCTGCAAAATAACCGACTAAGCGTTGTCCATCTGCTGTGTTATATTGAATTTCCCGAGTTTGAATACTGATCGTCATGCTCAAATCCTGTTAGATAATATGTTCTGATTAAAGCATAAAAACTTTTACAAGGATTTGAAAAACAGCCTGATTTATAGAAGAAATGTGAGAAATTATTTTTTAAATGCCATAACGAAAAAAAGAAGGAAATCATTCCTTCTTTTTTGTCAGTGAAGCATTTAAGCTCCCTATACTTTGCCACGGGACAAGAAGCCGACAATAGCAAGTATGACTGCAATCACTAATAAAATAATTGCAAAGTCTTTCGATAAACCTGCGACACCACCAAAGCCAAGTAAACTTGCAATCAGTGCAATCACTGCAAAAATAATCGCCCAACGAAACATAGCTCTTCTCCATGGATGTTTTTATTGATTACTTATTGAGTATAAAAAGATCCTTCAAACTCACTGTGTTGCTTTTGTTTAAAAAATGTTCTGTTTTTATTTTAAGTTTATGAATATGATGTAAATCTTGAAAATGATTTGACGCTAAAAACTAAGCTGATGATCGGTTATAATAGGTCATTGAGTTTATTGGCAGCCCCCATGGCACACGAATTACGCCCAGAGTTTTGGAAGCATTATACCCTTGCTGAGTTACATCCAGCAGAGTGGGAGGCGCTGTGTGATGGTTGTGGTCTGTGTTGTTTGGTGAAACTTGAAGATGAGGAAAGTCAGGAAGTCGCCTATACCAAAGTGTCTTGTAAGCTGTTGGATTGCCAAACGGCCAGTTGTCGTGATTACCCCAACCGCAAGCAGCATGTACCCGATTGTATCCAGCTCACCCCCGAACTTTTAGACACGATTCATTGGTTACCACCGAGCTGTGCCTATCGTCGTTTACATGAAGGTAAAAATTTACCCAGATGGCACTATCTGAACACGGGTTCACGTGAGAGCATTCTAAAAGCCAAAAAGTCTGCGGCGGGACGCTGTATTTCTGAAGATGAGATCAATCAAGAAGAGATCGAAGACTATATTGTGCGTTGGGTTCGCTAGCGGAGAAAAGCGGCGTGAAATTGCATGAAAAGCTTGTGTCATTTACCTGAATTTGCCATAACATAAGCATTCGATGAACGCATTTAAGTCTTAGTCCTATGTCCGATAGCAATATTCCACTGCCTGAACGTTTACGCCCGCGTGATTTGTCTGAAATTATTGGGCAGGATCACTTATTGGGTGAGCAGGCACCGCTCCGTCAAATGATTGATCAAGGACATTTGCCATCTATTATTTTTTGGGGACCACCTGGGGTGGGGAAAACCACGATTGCTTTACTGTTGGCACAAGCGATCGACCGACCGTTTGTCAGTCTATCTGCACTCAATACGGGGGTCAAAGAACTCCGTGAGATCATTGCCGATGGCGGGGACTTAATGCCACCCGTGGTGTTTATTGACGAAATTCATCGTTTTAACAAATCACAGCAAGACGCGCTACTGAATGCTGTGGAGAAAGGCAAAATTACCCTCATTGGCGCCACCACAGAAAATCCATCTTTTGAAGTGAACAGCGCGCTACTGTCACGTTGTCAGGTCTATACCTTAAATGCACTCGATGCTGATGCGATTCAAACTTTATTATTACAAGCGATTAAGAACGACAAATTTTTAAAAGAGCGCTACATTCAGATCGAAGAATTTGAAGCTTTGGTGCAATTTGCCGCAGGTGATGCACGTAAAGCTTTGAATCTTATTGAGTTGATTGCAGGAACTTTCGAGCCAGACGTTGAAAATATCGTGACCAATGCAATGGTGGTCAAAGTTGCACAGCAAAATATTGCCCGTTATGACAAATCGGGTGAGCAGCACTATGATCTGGTGTCGGCTTTTATCAAGTCGATTCGTGGCAGTGACCCTGATGCTACTTTATATTGGATGGCACGCATGCTCAAAGGCGGAGAAGATCCCGTTTTTATTGCACGTCGTATGTTGATTGCTGCCTCTGAGGATATTGGCAACTCAAATCCGAATGCTTTACTTCTGGCGGGCGAATGCTTCCGCTCTGTTCAAGCTGTGGGTATGCCAGAGTGCCGAATTATTTTAGGGCAGTGTGCGGTGTATTTGGCGACCAGTGCAAAAAGTAATAGTACATATCTTGCAATCAATAAAGCCTTAGATTTGGCTGAAAAAACGGCAAATTTACCTGTGCCGTTGCATTTAAGAAATGCACCAACTAAGTTGATGCAAGAGCAGGGCTATGGTGTCGACTACTTGTATCCACACAACTATCCAGAGCATTTTGTGATGCAAGAGTATTTACCACCTGAACTGAAAGGCACCAAGCTATATGAGTCAGCACGCAATAAGCGTGAGGTTGAAGGAGAGCGCTTACAACAGCGACGTTGGCAACAACAGCAGCAACAACAGTAAATATAGCCCGATTGAAAGATCGGGCTTTTTTGTTGGAGTGGTTTATGTATGCGTTGTAGCCATGTGTAGGGATTTTTATATGCTCATGGCGTTAAACTACTCATCAATCGTAATGCAGTAGGTAAAACAGAGACCAGCAAGGCAATTGCCATCGTGATATTAAAGATAAAAGCAAACTGAGGTTTGATGAGGTGCTGACGTAAGAAAAGTCCACTCACCGCCCAAATGCCAACGCAGGGAATCGAAACCAACATTAAAATCAGGGCGGCATAAATGATCTCGCTGACAGGAGGATTTAAAGCAAAATAAGTCGAGACTGTGCTGATAGAGATGATCCATGCTTTGGGATTGACCCACTGAAATAACGCACCTTGCAGGAAGCCCATGGAGGGTTTCTGCTCTAATTCGATGTTGAGTGGCCCACTAGATGCAATTTTCCATGCAAGCCAAAGAATATACATAAAACCAATAAAACCTAAAATAAATTGAAGCTGAGGCAGAGTAAGGAAAATTTGGTTCAATCCGATGCCAATGGTGAAGAGTTGTACGGCAACCCCAAAGGCAATGCCAAGAATGAGCGGTACAGTTTTATATATTCCAAATCGTGCACCAGACAGTATGACCAGTGCATTATTAGGGCCAGGTGTGCTTGTCATAACAATACAAAACAGCAGATAAGGTGCAAAGAGAGACATATTCATAATGGCTGAAAGGTCAAAATAAATATTATTTTATTGTTGATCTAGCACAATTTGATTGTATATTGATCTTTAAAAATGAATTTTATGCAATAAATGATTGAATTAGACCGCTTAGACCGAAAGATATTGTGTGAGCTTGAACGCGATGCACATTTAACCAATATTAAACTGGCAGAACGCGTGGGTTTGTCAGCCTCGGCCTGTTTACGACGCGTGCAAGAACTAGAAAAAATAGGCATTATTCGCGGATATAAAGCGGTGATTGACCGTTCGCTTTTGGGGATTGGTTTAACGGTTTATGTGACTATCGGGTTGTCTTGTCACTCAAAAGAAAGTTTGGTTCAGTTTGAGGATGTGATTTCTGCTGCGGATGAAGTGACCGAGTGTCATACCATTACGGGCTCGGTTGAGTATTTACTTAGAGTAGAAGTGGCAGATATTAAAGCGTATAAAAAGTTCCATACGGATGTTTTGGGGACGATTCCTTGTATTACCTCCATCACCAGTTTTTTAGTGATGGAAACCACTAAAAATCAGTATGCAAATATATAACGTGTCAATAGGACACCGAATGTTCTAGCGAGGTTTTTAACATGAATCGCTATTCGCGAGTTAAACCCTTTCAGTCGTGCGTTGATGTTGAAGTATTCTTGTCAGTTTGAGTGTACCGCGATAAAACGTTAGCTATCGGCCCTATATATGCGCCAAGTTGAAAGTGTTGGTTTAGAGTTGTAATAAAATGGCCCGATTAAAAAGAAAATGTCAGCCAGTAAATACGCTCCGTATTCATTTCCTTAAATTTTTAGCTCCTTTTTGCTGAGCCTTAGCGTTTTTAAGTTAAATTTTCGGTCTTTGTTTTGTTTCTGATGAAGCGAGGTTTGTAAGAAAAAATCTTGCGATGCGATGTGCCCGACCACAGAACTTGTTCAATTTATATATGTAAAACAACTTTTGCTGTAAAAGCAGTCCATTTTTAATGCTGACGACTTCGTCTTGCACCACAGATAAAAGCAATGTTTTTATTTTTTTTCGGGTGGTGGATGACATTAACCAGTATTAAATAAGATCTAGAGTTTAAAAAGAAAATGCCGGTCAGTTTCGGAACTGACTGGCATTCTGTTTAAAACGGGTTTTTCTTGAATCAGGGTTTTGAGGGTTATTCAATTATTTAAAGTTACCTTCTAAAAACTGTTTGAGGCGGTCACTTTTGGGGTGAATCAAAACTTCTTTTGGATCACCTTGTTCTTCAATTTTGCCTTGATCTAAGAAAATGACATGATTGGACACATGGCGTGCGAAGCCCATTTCATGAGTGACCACAATCATGGTTCGGCCTTCTTCAGCCAAACTTTGCATCACTTTCAACACCTCACCTACCAGCTCAGGGTCCAAAGCACTGGTTGGTTCATCAAACAACATCACCTCAGGCTCCATTGCCAAGGCACGAGCAATCGCGACACGCTGTTGCTGTCCACCAGATAGAAAAGAGGGATATTTTGTTTCTACACTTTCTGCGAGCCCAACTTTTCTTAAATATTTACGAGCCCGTTCTTCCGCTTCACTCCGTTTTAAACCTAAAACATGAATGGGCCCTTCAACGATGTTTTCTAATACCGTCATATGTGACCATAAGTTGAAATGTTGAAACACCATCATCAGTTGGGTGCGCATTTTTTGTAGCTGTTTGGGATTTGTGGCTTTGAGATTGCCATTTTTATCCAAGCTCGTCTCTAACTGCTCACCATTGAGTTCAATGCTACCTTGGCTTGGCTGCTCTAGAAAATTGATGCAGCGAAGAAAGGTGCTTTTACCTGAACCCGAGGAACCAATAATACTAATCACATCGCCTGCATGTGCCTCAAGTGAAACCCCTTTTAAGACTTCATGATCGCCAAAGCTTTTACAAAGATCTCGAATCACCAGTTTTGCTGAATTTTCCATTTTTTCTCCTAATGATTCGATGGTTTTAAAAACGCCAGCCAGCGTTGTTCCAATTTACGAAAGATCCAAATGAGGATAAATGCCAGACAGGCATATAGCACAGCGGCAATGCCAAAGGCGTCAAAAGTGGCATAAGTGGCAGCATTGACATCTCGTGCAATTTTGAGAATATCAGGCACGGTTGCAGTGAAGGCAATGGTGGTTGCATGCAGCATCAAAATGACTTCATTGCCATAAAAAGGCAGTGCTCGGCGTAGCATAGACGGAATAATAATGCGGGTATAGCGTTTCCACGGCGACATTCCAAAGGCTTTTGCTGCCTCAATTTCACCGTAGGGAATTGAACGTATTGCGCCAGCAAAAATCTCAGTGGTATAAGCCGCTGTATTGAGTGCAAACGCTAAAATGGTGCAATTAAGCCCTTCTCTAAAGAATTCATCGAGCCGTTCATGGGCATGGACAAATTCAAGGCTATAAATTCCCGTGTAAATAATCAGCAGTTGTACATAGAGGGGTGTACCACGAAATACATAGGTGTAAAACCAAACAGGAAGACGTAAAAAAGGATTTTCTGATACGCGGGCAACCGATAGAGGTACAGCTAAAACAAAGCCAATTGCAATAGAAAGCACCAACAACCATGCGGTCATGGCAACGCCAGTCATTTGAAAACCATCGGTCCACAGGTAGGACTGCCAATATTGTTGAATAATCTCAATCATAATTGTCCCTTTTTCACACCAGCAGAATAACGACGTTCCAGCCACATGAGTATTAAATTTGAAAGGGTGGTGATGGCCAAATAAATGACTGCCGCAACGATACTAAAATAGAACACTTGCATGCTGCTTCGACCTGCATCTTGGGTAATTTTGACAATGTCGGTCAAACCAATTAAGGACACCAAAGCGGTGGCTTTGATGAGGACTTGCCAGTTGTTACCAATGCCTGGTAAGGCAAAACGCATCATTTGTGGAAAGAGGACACGCCTGAAAACTTGAAATGGGGTCATGCCGTAGGCATATGCGGCTTCAAGTTGACCTTTGGGGACGGCTTGAAATGCACCACGAAAGGTTTCAGTAAAATAGGCCCCATAAATAAATGCCAAAGTAATCACCCCCGCCACGAAGGGATTGATATCAATTTGCTCCATCTGCAAAGATTCGGTAATGGAGTTCAGTCCAAGTTGCAGGCTATAGAATAACAACAACATGATCACCAGATCGGGAACACTACGAATGAGTGTGGTATAAACAGTCGCAACATAGCGTATGATTTTAATATGGGAGAGTTTGGCACTTGCACCAAACAATCCAATCATGATCGAAAGTACAAGGGATAACAATGCAAGCTGAATGGTCATCCAAGTGCCACTGAGTAATACGGGACCATAGCCAGACAAAAACATACTCAGTTTCTCCGAGTAAAAATATAATATTTTGTAAATCAGCTATATATAAAAAGTGTCGGTATTGAACCGACACTTTATAGGTTAATAAATGCTGAAGGAGAAGTATTTTTTCTCGAGTTTTTTATAGGTGCCGTCGGCAATA
This sequence comes from Acinetobacter sp. WCHAc060042, assembly GCF_003231195.1. Classification (NCBI taxonomy): domain Bacteria; kingdom Pseudomonadati; phylum Pseudomonadota; class Gammaproteobacteria; order Moraxellales; family Moraxellaceae; genus Acinetobacter; species Acinetobacter sp. WCHAc060042. The sequence continues at coordinate 24,207 of NZ_QKVN01000014.1, read as the reverse complement.
ATTTCAGCTAAAGCCTTATCAATATTCTTTTTCAGATCGACGTCTTCTTTACGTAAGCCGATGGCAGCCCCTACACCGAGTGTTTTGGCATCGACCACATTATTGCCTGCAAAAGCAAAGCCTTTACCTTTTGCTGATTTCAGGAAACCACCATCAACCATAATTGCATCTTGTAATGTTGCATCTAGACGCCCAGAAACCATGTCTTGATAAAGCACATCTTGGTTTGGATAAGGAACCACATTCACACCTTTAGGTGCCCAATAAGCTTTTGCATAACTTTCTTGGATGGTCCCTTGTTGCACACCTACACGTTTTCCTTTCAAAGAAGCGGGTGTCGGAAGTAAAGGAGAGCCTTTTTTCGCGACCATGCGGGTTGGAGTATTATAAATTTTATTACTAAACGCGATTTGTTTTGAACGATCAGCCGTCACGGTCATGGATGATAAAATTCCATCAAATTTCTTGGCTTTGAGGGCAGGAATCATTCCATCAAAGGAGTTTTCTACCCAAACACATTTGGCTTTTAATTTGGCGCAAATAGCATTTCCCAAGTCGATGTCAAAACCGACCAGCTTATTGTCAGGGGTTTTATATTCAAAAGGAGCGTATGCGGATTCTGTACCAAAACGAATAGTTTTCCATTCTTTGGCTTGAACAGAGCCGCTCAACGCAGTGAGTACGAATGTGGTCGAAAGGAGTAATTTCTTTTGCCAGTTTTTCATTGTAAATATAGCCATCCGTAAAAAATCAAATCTAAAAAATAAGACGAAGATAGAACTTATCCTACTGATTACTTTTGAATAAAAGCAATATTTATACCAATTTTCCGATCGTTGGTGATGAGTTGATCTTTCGCCATGAGATAGGAGGAAATAAGCGTACTGTTTCGGTTGGAAAATTTTTATCTAAAGAACGTCCTGTTCATAAGTTTTTATCATATGCAAAAACATATCTGATACATAGCTGAAATATACCTGAAGTCTTGTGCGCTATGACGTACAGCGTTGTTGATTTTTTAGCAAATTTCGATGTTCCACAAAGTGTATTCTGAGCGAAACGTGGTTTGAAAACGAGCAGACTCTAGATGAAGTTTAAACAAAAAACCGAGCGTTTAAGCTCGGTTTTTTTGAATCTGTAATAGATTAGATATCAGAAAGGTCGATACCTAAACGTGCAGCAACTTCTTCGTACGCTTCAACCACACCACCTAAACCTTGACGGAAACGGTCTTTGTCGAGTTTTTTCTTGGTTTCTTTGTCCCATAGACGGCAGCCGTCTGGAGAGAACTCATCACCAAGAACAATACGGTCGTGGAATACACCAAACTCAAGTTTGAAGTCCACAAGTAGCATGCCACCTTGGTCAAATAAGTTTTTAAGCACTTCGTTCACTTGGTAAGTGAGGACTTTCATTTGCTCAAGTTGCTCAGCAGTTGCCCAACCTAAAGCAATCGCTTGAGACTCATTCACCATTGGGTCGCCAAGAGCATCATCTTTGAAGAATAATTCAAAAGTCGGCGGAGTTAATTCCTTGCCTTCTTCTACACCTAAGCGACGGCATAAAGAACCTGCTGCATAGTTACGAATCACACATTCAACAGGGATCATGCTGAGTTTTTTCACTAAAACTTCTGTTGGTGAAAGAAGTTTTTCAAAGTGAGTCTCAATGCCAGCCGCAGCCAATTTATCCATGATAAAGGCGTTAAAACGGTTGTTCACCTTACCTTTTCGATCTAGTTGTTCGATCTTTTCACCATTGAATGCCGAAGCATCGTCACGAAAGACTAAAATCAGGTGGTCTGCACTGTCTGTTTCATAGACAGATTTCGCTTTACCAGTATAGAGCAAGGTTTGTTTTAACATGAGGGAACCTTTTTCAAAAAAAAATGCCTAGTACGACTAGGCTGGCCAATTTTGGTAAATCTGAGTTAACAATTCTGTGGCTTTTTCAGGCGCTGCAAAACTGTTATCGGCATTGAACACTGCAAGGTTATTGCTTGTACCGACAGCGGTTAGTCTTAACACATAGGTCTGTTGATCGACCTTAATGGTTGCTTCATAACCATTTTTGCCTTGGCCAACGATTTGATGGTTGAGACTGCTGAGGGTGGCAAGTGTGTATTGCCAAATTGTAGCAGAATTTCCTTCAACTTTGAGCAGCGGATTCTTATTTCCGTCAATAATCAATTGAGGGCGACCTACGGCTACAGCTACGGTTTCAGTTGATTCTGTTTGGTTGGTAATTTGAGTTGATTCTGGGCGAGGCATTGCGAAACGGTTACCACGCTTGTTTTCAAGTACTGGTGCGTGTTCTAAAGCAAGTGCCTCAACCGTTGGAGCTGGATACAACGGCGTTGCAGGTCGAACCATTGAGCCTTCAGGGTATTTAAGAGGTTCCAAGCTTGCTGTTTCTTTATAGTCCAAACTACCGTTATTGACTGCAAGAGAACTACAACCCGCTAAACTGACGACTGAAAGTGCGAGGGTAAGACCTAAACGTAATTGCATATTAATGTGCTCTTTATTGAATGACACCCGCTTTTGTGAGTGCTTCACGGAGCGGTGTGCGATATTGTTCTGCAAGTGGTGTTAATGGTAAACGAATACCCGTTTCGATTAACTCCATTTCATGAAGTGCCCATTTCACAGGAATTGGGTTCGATTCGCAAAATAGAATTTCGTGTAGATTTGCAACTTGAGTATTTAAGCTTTCTGCCTTTTCAGCTTCACCTGCAAGTGCTGCTGCACAAACATCACTCATTTGTTTTGGTGCAACGTTTGCAGTCACAGAAATATTACCTTGAGCACCTGACAAGATCAGTTGGTAGGCTGTTGCATCGTCGCCTGAATACACAGTCATATCTTTGCCAGCAAGACCCTCAAGCAGAGCTTGACCACGAGCAACATCGCCTGTGGCATCTTTAATGCCTACAATTTGTGGGATATCTGCCAAACGAATAACGGTTTCATTTGTCATATCAACGCCAGTACGGCCTGGAACGTTATAAAGGATCTGAGGCAGGTCAACCGCTTCTGCAATGGCTTTATAATGTTGGTATAAGCCTTCTTGAGTCGGTTTATTATAATACGGGGTAACAAGAAGGGCAGCATCTGCACCCAGTGCTTTGGCTTCCTTGGTCAACTCAATGGCTTCGCGAGTTGAGTTCGCACCAGTACCCGCAATAATCGGGATGCGTTTGTTTGCTACACGAATGATTTCTTTGATCACTTGTGTATGTTCTTTCATGCTTAGAGTAGACGCTTCACCCGTTGTACCGACAGCAACAATGCTATTTGTGCCTTGTGCGATGTGCCACTCAACGAGCTTCTCTAGACCCTTCCAATCTACGCTGCCATCTTCAAACATAGGGGTGACGATTGCGACAATTGAGCCTTGGATGGTCTGTGCTTGCTGAGTCATTTTAAAAAAATATCCTATTTGTCCATCCAGTTAGGCCAGAAAAACATAAGATTGGATGGGTACGTATTTTAATTTATAGCATTTTCAAAGCGCTGATGCATTGAATAATGCTTATGCAAATTATGAACGAACACAACATGAAGAACAATATGATTTAGTCAAAGTGTATAAAAACTTTATCTTTTGCTACAAAAATAAAGCCTGTTTAAATGCTGCACAAAGAACATGCTTTTCATCCAGAACCTGAAAATAGTATTTCGCAAGGCAGACGTGAGTCGTTTGGGGCCATCGAAAAGTGGTTTTTTAGATGAAAAAGAGGCTTAAAAGTCTATCAAACCTGATATTCCGTGTATAAAAGTCAGAATTTAAGACCTTTTAAAACTCATACAAGATGTAAATGTGATTTCTGCAAATCTGTTTGCTACAAAAGAATCATTGCTAAAAGGCAGTCTAATCATTCATTTCAGCTATCACTAAAAGGGGGAAACTTGCTTTTATTAAATCGGTGATATGCCTATTTTCAGCATTTTAGTCTAAATTTTTTCCTTATTTTTATTGTTTTTAAGACTATATCTGAACGGATGTTAATACAGGACTAATCCACTAATTTTAGCCATTTGTATGATTTCATTCCACCTTTTGATAGTTATTTCTCCGACCTTGCTCATAGATGATGGCGTTTTTGGAACGCTGATTGAACAAGGATTTTCCAATGCAAAAATCAGATAGGCAACATGCAATTGTCACGGTTGCGATTTGCTTCTTAATTGCAGTCATCGAAGGGCTGGATATTCAAGCAGCAGGTATTGCAGCCGCAGGCATTCGTGAATATTTCGGTTTGGATAGTTCACAGTTGGGGGTGTTTTTTAGTGCAGGGATTCTGGGTCTATTGCCCGGTGCACTGGTGGGCGGGCGTTTTGCTGACCGAATTGGCCGTAAAAAAGTGTTGATTGGTTCAGTGGCTATTTTTGCGGTCTTTACACTCTGTACGGTGTGGGTCAACAGCTTTAATAGTTTATTGCTGGTGCGGTTCTTGGCAGGTGCTGGTCTTGGTGCGGCGATGCCGATTTTAATTACCTTAGCCTCTGAGGCAGTTTCACTACAAAACCGCGGTCGTGCTGTTGGATTGATGTACTGCGGTATGCCTGTGGGTGCTGCCATTCTTTCATTGGTTGCAAGTACTGAGTTTGGTGCCAACTGGAAGAATATTTTCTATTTGGGTGGTTTATTACCGATTATTGTCATTCCTGTGATGATGTGGTTGTTGCCTGAGTCGAAGGAATTTTTAAAGACCCAAAACCCAGAATCTGCCACTGAGGCTGCACCTCAAGCCGCGTTTAAAGAGCTGTTGAACGCGGATAATTTATTTAGAACCTTATTTATTTGGGTGAGCTACTTTTTCACCCTGATGGTGGTGTACATCATGCTCAGTTGGTTGCCATCACTGTTTACTGAGTTAGGCTTTTCACGTAAGGAAGGTGCAACGGCGCAGTTCTACTTTATGCTAAGTGCGACAGTGGGGACCGTGATTTTAGGGATGCTGACAGACCGCTGGAAGAAAGCTTATGTCATCGTACTGATGTATGGCGGCATCTTGGCGGGATTATTGGCATTAAATGCGGCTTCTTCACTGAATCAAATGTATTTGGCCGCAGCATTGGTTGGTGCTTTTGTGATTGGCTGTCAGGGCGTATTGTATGCTTTTGGTGGAATTGTCTACCCAACTGAAGTACGTGGCACAGGTATTGGCGTCGCTTCTGCCGTAGGGCGGATTGGCGCAATGCTAGGGCCTGCAATTGCTGGAGCATTACTAAACGCAGGTTTCGGTGCAGCAGGAGTCATTTCAGCAGCGATTCCATGTATTGTGATTTCAGCGGTGATGATGTTGTTACTGACCCGTCGTATGAAGGGCGTATGACATCCATAAGCATGAGTTGGAAAATAGCCTGCTAGAAGCAGGTTTTTTTTCATCAAAATGACAATGCTGCGTAGCGTACTTGCTGATTTGCTTCAATATCCATTGCACTCAAGGCTACAGTCATTTAATTTTGACCCGCGAGGATGAATACTGTTTTATAAATGAAGCTAAGCTTGGCCTTCGAGCACAGAACAAAAAGGACAGAGAAGAATGCAGAAGAATATGGCACTGATTGTGGTGGATGTACAAAATGGTTTTACCCCCGGCGGAAATCTAGCGGTGGCAGGAGCAGATCAAATCATTCCTAAAATTAATCAGTTGGGCGCTTATTTTGACAATATTGTACTCACCCAAGATTGGCATCCAGAAAATCATATTTCTTTCGCAGAGAATCATCCTGAAAAGCAAGCTTTTCAAACCATTGAATTGGACTATGGCACACAAGTGCTGTGGCCACGCCACTGTGTACAAGGCACGCAGGATGCTGAATTACACCCTGATCTTGACCTTGCCAAAGCGCAGTTGATCATCCGGAAAGGATGTCATGCACACATTGATAGTTATTCTGCTTTTTTAGAAGCGGATCACAAGACTCAAACCGGACTCGCAGGCTATTTAAGAGAGCGTGGGATTGATACGGTATTTATTGCTGGGATTGCAACAGACTTTTGCGTTGCGTGGACCGCAATAGATGCTGCGCAACTCGGTTTTCAAACTTATGTCATTGCAGATGCCACCAAAGGTATCGACTTACAGGGATCTTTACAGCATGCATGGCAAGACATGCTGGCGCAAGGCGTAAAACGTCTCTATTGCAAAGACATTGCACAACAATATGCACAAAGGATGCATTGATCCAATCGGGACTCTGTAATTATCAACATAGAAATCATAAGACATGCTGTAGGGAAAGGTCATGGGCACTTTTTTAAGATTTACCACTTGGATTCAAAAAACCTTTGCTTTGTGGGTCGTATTATTTGCAGGGATAGCACTCTTGAGTCCTGAAACCTTTGTCTGGATGAAAGCTTATATCATGTGGATGTTGGGCTTGATCATGTTTGGTATGGGCATGACCATGACGTTGAACGACTTTAAAAGTGTGATGCAGAGTCCGAAAGCAGTTGCGATTGGGGTGGCTGCCCAGTTTGTGGTGATGCCAAGTGTGGCTTATATGTTATGTGTGTTGTTCCGCTTACCCGCTGAAATTGCCATAGGAGTCATTTTAGTGGGTTGTTGCCCAGGAGGGACGGCATCTAATGTCATTACTTACATGGCGAAAGGCAATACAGCATTGTCTGTTGCATGTACCACAGTATCGACTTTATTAGCACCTGTACTGACTCCCGCGATTTTCTATCTGCTGGCCAGTCAGTGGATTGATATAAATGCATGGTCGATGCTGAGTTCAATTTTACAGGTGGTGTTGTTTCCTATTGTTTTGGGGCTAGTGGTACGTGCTGTACTGAAACATAAAGTTGAAAGCTATATTTCAGTCATGCCTTTAATTTCAGTGGTCGCAATTGTGTTGATTGTGGCAGCGATTATTGGTGGCTCAAAAGCACAAATTTTAGAATCGGGCTTACTGATTTTAGCTGTAGTCATCTTGCATAATGCTATTGGCTATTTACTGGGGTATGGGGCTGCACAGTTATTTCACTTGCCACATGCCGACTGTAAAGCGGTTTCGATTGAGGTGGGTATGCAAAATTCAGGTCTCGGCGTGGCTTTGGCGGCTGTGCATTTTGCTGCTTCTCCAATTACAGCGCTCCCCAGCGCCATCTTTAGTTTATGGCACAACATTTCAGGACCTATTTTAGCCAGCTATTGGGCAACAAAAGCAGACTCAATGCTCAATAAAAAAAAAGTGAAAAAGAACATATTTTGGTTTAAATACTGTACGCTGTTCAAGCTTTAAGCATAAAGTCAGGATGAACTTTCTATTTGGGCTGTGATTGTAACTAAACTGTCATAAAGACTGCCTAACATCCCTGCCAAACACTTCATAACAGACTGTTTTAAACAGCATTGAGAGGGTATGGATAATTTTCAGCATTCATCGGTGACGTATTTCAACCGAGAGCTATCGTTATTTGAGTTTCATCAGCGGGTTTTAGCACAAGCATTAGATTTGAGTTTGCCTGTGCTAGAACGCTTAAATTTTTTAATTATTTTTTCACGTAATTTGGATGAGTTTTTTGAGATTCGTATTGCGGGTTTGATGAAACAACGCGATATGAATGCCATTGCCAGAACCCCTGATGCGCTCCCCACAGAAGTAGTACTACAAGACCTGTCTCAATCTATTCATACTGCGGTTCAAAAACAATTCGAAACGCTCAATCATTCGATTCTACCCGAGTTACAGGCTCACGGTATTCAATTCCTTCAGTTCCAAGACATCTTAGAAAAACATAAAACGTGGATTGCAGAATATTTTGCCAAAGAAATCCAACCTGTTTTAACCCCGATCAGTCTAGATCCTTCCCATCCTTTTCCTCGTCTCGTGAATAAAAGTCTGAATTTCATTGTGAGTTTACAAGGTAAGGATGCTTTTGGGCGAAGCATTGAGATGGCAATTGTTCCTGCGCCACGTTCTTTGCCTCGCCTGATTTCGATGCCCAAAGCAGTTTCAGGCAGTGTAGACACGCAGATTTTCTTAACTGCGATGATTCAGCAACACATCAGCGATTTGTTCCCAGGTATGAAAGCTACAGGCTGTTATGCCTTTCGTGTGACGCGTAATGCCGATTTGATTTTGTCGGAAGATGTTGACGATTTGGCGGTTGCGCTAAAAGATGAATTGTCTTCACGTCGCTTTGGGCGCGCGGTGCGTTTAGAAATTGAAGATGACTGTCCCGAAGCGGTGATTGATTATCTGCTCAAGGAGTTTGATTTAACTGAGCAGGAGCTTTATCGCATTGATGGGCCGATCAATCTTTCACGTCTTAGTACCAGTTGTGATCGACCTGAATTGAAACATCCCGTTTTTATTCCCGTTATTCCGAAAGTTTTGCGTAAACAAAAAAGTACCTTTGATACTTTAAAAGCACAGGATGTATTGTTGCATCATCCGTTTGATTCTTTTCAGCCTGTAATTGGCTTATTAAAAGAAGCTGCGAAAGATCCAAATGTACTAGCGATTAAACAAACCCTTTACCGCAGTGGGCCCGACTCTGAAATTGTACAGGTCTTGGCAGAGGCAGCACGAAATGGCAAGGAAGTCACGGCAGTGATTGAGTTACGTGCGCGTTTTGATGAAGAATCGAATATTACTGTGGCCAATATTTTGCAGGAGGCGGGCGCGGTGGTGGTGTATGGCATTGTGGGCTATAAAACGCATGCCAAAATGATTTTGATTGTACGCCGTGAAAATGCTCAGTTGATTCGCTATGCTCATCTAGGCACAGGCAATTATCATGCGGGTAATGCCCGTATGTATACCGACTATGGGCTGATGACTACACAGCCTGATATTTGTGAAGACGTTCACCGCATGTTTCAAGAACTGACGGGGATGGGTAAGATGGCCAAGTTGAAGGCATTATTACATGCACCTTTTACTTTACACAGTGAACTGTTAAAGCTGATTGAGCAAGAAATTGAGTTTGCACAAGCTGGTCAGGCCGCACGTATTATCATTAAGGTTAATGCTTTAACTGAACCGCAACTGATTGCTGCGTTGTATCGTGCGTCACAAGCTGGGGTGCGGGTTGATCTGATTATTCGTTCGATCTGCTGTTTGATTCCACAGGTCCAGGGTATGTCTGAGAATATCCGTGTACGTTCGATCGTGGGTCGTTTTCTTGAGCATACGCGAGTTTACTTTTTTGAACATGGCGGTGAGAAAAAGCTGTACTGTGCCAGTGCAGACTGGATGGGACGCAACTTATTTTCACGTGTGGAAACCTGCTTTCCAATATTAGATCGTACTTTGAAAAAACAAATTTATAAAGATGGGCTAATAAGCTACCTGAATGATTGTTTAAATGCTTGGGAGCTACAAGCCGATGGTCATTGGCTTAAAGTAGCCTGTACTGATCCAGAGCAGCGCTATAGTGCACAGCAACATTTGGTTGCCCAAAAGCAACTGAAAATTTGAGTTCGACAGAGAAAAAAAGCCTGACATGTGTCAGGCTTTTTTTCTGCTCGGGCTTAATTAAGAGGCTTTAGATTGTTTTGCTTTTAGAATTTCAGTTCTTAAAGTTTGTGCCAATTCGGCAGACTCTGAACCCATACCATTGACCATAAAGGCATGACGGGTCAAGACATTGGTTGGATTCGGTAAATTGATCAATTGATAGCTTTCGGAAATGTCTTTCAATAATTCATTGCTTAAATGCACCGCACTTTCTTTGGCAGATAGTTGTTGCACTAAACGTTCAGATGCTTGAGTGGCAGACAGTTGCATTGCATCAACTGCAGTTGAAATACCACAACGTGTTTGCAAAACAAAGCGCTTTTCTTCGCGGTAACGTTTATATAAAACGTCAGACAATAGCTGGAACACACTGCTAATCATCATGAGACATGGCACGGCATTCGGCGTGTCGGTCGACATGGTGAGGGTTGCACCATGCTCATTAAATGACTGATGTGTGCTGACGTCTGAGCTGTTTAATTTAAAGTGCTTTAAGCAAAGCTCTGTACTTTTATTCAGAAAAATTTGGCACAAGTTAAAATACGGAATTGAGACCGTGGTATTGACTGAGTCCATCAATTGTTTTGGGTCATAGAATTGAATATTGAGTGCGACCGAATGGTTGTCCACGATCACAGGTTTTTGCTCTTTCGGCTTAGCACTCGTTTTGAGTTGTTGCTGTGCTTGAGCAATCGCGACCGCAGCATGATGTTTTTCTTGTTCTAGTGTTTGCGTTAACACTTGAATTTCGTGTTTTAAGCGAGATTCATTATTGATCCGTGCTAAGTATTCAGTACGGCTTGGGCGAGCAATCGCACGATAAGCCAACCACAGTAAACCATGAATCGCCAAAGACAATAAAATTGCTAACCATTGCGTCCGTAGAATTTCACCCATACTTGGTTTGATGAGTGTGATCTCGATACTACCCACTTTCTTTTCGTTTTGTAGCGCATCACGAACAAACACTTCACCATCTCGTGTTCGTACCTGACCACCAGTTGCCAGCACTTGATTATTGGCATCCAATATACGAATGGAAGCTACGCTTGGGTTGGTCGCATAGCGATCCACCAAAAGCGCGAGAGAAACCGTGTTGGCAGGTTCCAGTTCTGTAAGACTGTCTGTCACCAATTGAGAGGTCATCAGTTGACCTTGGCTGGCACGGTTTTCATTCAGTTGATGAGTCGTTGCCAATACCAATAAAAAGGTATGTAAAGCAAAACTTACAATTAATAGGCTAGCAAATAGCCCTTGTCTAGGCGCATTCAACGTAAACTTCCAAAGAAAATATATTCAATTTCGATTATGATTCTAACAATAGTCGTAGCTCAGACCCGAGTCAATTCATGCGAGAAATCATTCTTATTTCATTTTTAGGACCAGACCAGCCTAATCAGTTCACTCGATTAATGCAGGTATTGTCCACTCATTCACTACAAATTTTAGATGTTGGACAAGCAGTTATTCATAACCAATTGACCTTGGGTATAGTTGTTTCTTCAGATGACCAAACCGCAACGGCTTTGGCGATGAAAGAAATTCTAATTTTAGCACATGATATTGGTTTAACTGTACGTTTTAAACCAATCACTACAACTGAATACGACCAGTGGGTGAGCGAAGGTGGACGGACGCGCTATATAGTCACGGCTTTGGCGCCAGAGCTTGAGGCTGCACACTTACAAGCAGTTACAAATATTGTGTCCAACCAAGGTTTCAACATTGAAACTGTGACCCGTTTGTCAGGTCGTCCAGTCTTAAATGGCGAATTGGATGGGCCAAAGCGCGCTTGTGTCCAATTTGGTTTAAGCGGACAAATGCTGGATGCTGCAGCGATGCGTGCGGCTTGCTTACGCTTATCACATGAGTTGAATGTCGATGTCGCGGTTCAAGAAGACAATGCCTACCGCCGTAACCGTCGTTTGGTCTGTTTTGATATGGACTCGACCTTAATCGAGCAAGAAGTGATTGATGAGTTAGCTATTGAAGCAGGTGTCGGCGCACAAGTAGCTGAAATTACAGAACGTGCCATGCAGGGTGAGTTGGACTTCCAACAAAGTTTCCGTGCACGTGTCGCACTGCTCAAAGGAATGGATGCTTCTGTTCTACCTAAGATTGCGGAGCGCTTGACCGTTACAGAGGGTGCGGAACGTTTAATCTCAACTTTAAAAGCATTAGGTTACCGTACCGCGATTTTGTCGGGTGGGTTCCAGTACTTTGCTGAGTATTTACAAGCGAAATTGGGCATTGATGAAGTGCATGCCAATATCCTAGATGTTGAAAATGGCGTAGTGACAGGTGAAGTGAAAGGCCACATTGTCGATGGTGCACGTAAAGCATTATTGCTGCGTGAATTAGCTGAAAAGATGGGGATTTCGCTTGAACAAGCCATTGCTGTAGGCGATGGTGCAAACGATTTACCGATGCTGTCGATTGCGGGTTTAGGGGTCGCATTCCGAGCGAAACCATTGGTAAGACAAAACGCGAATCAAGCCATTTCAAGTGTTGGTTTAGATGGTGTTCTGTATTTATTGGGCGTGCATGATAAAGATTTGAATCGTGCCTAAAAGCATTTGTGAGGATAAAAAACGCAGCCCTTGAGCTGCGTTTTTTTGTTGCAAATTTAAGCAAAAAGCGATGAGTGGTCAGTGAAAAATGTTGATAAAAACAACGATCAACAGAATCGAAAAAAATATTTTTAACTGCTGAAATTAAGGGTTTTATTTTGTAATGACACGCCAAGACCGAGCGTGTCTTTGTTTTGGAAAAGTTCAAATCTAAAAAAATGTAATGACAATATAATATGGCGACAAGGTATGTCGCATTCTAAAAATACAAGCCTTTTTTTCTTTTCAAAACTGCTCATAATGCATGCATAGAGTTTGAAAGCTACACAATCCATTAATTTTAAACGGTATAGGGGATGGGTTCAGCGCAGTGTATAGATCGCTTGAACTGATCTTAGACGGAGGTTTTTATGGTAACAGCGAATTTAGCTACCATCGTTGGCTTGAGTTTAGTCGCCGCTGCGTTGATTGCTGTTTTCTTTTCGCCTTATCGTCGCTGGTTGAGTTTTATGGTGGCGGGTATGGTGTTTTGGGGAATACTGGAAGTCATTCGCCTAGGTGTGCAAGCAGTCTTTGAAATGCCAATCACTTATAGCTACTTAACTGCTTTAACTTCAGCGATGCTTATTGTGACGATGTTACTTCTACGTGAAGACCGTCGTGCAGAACGTGCATTGGCGCAGCGCCGTTGTATTGAACATACACCTGTATATGAAGATGACCAACAGCAATGTTCTAGCCGCTAAGTCATAAGTACATACCGTACAAAAAGATGCCTAGGGCATCTTTTTTACGTTCTTACATGATTGTTATACAAAGCCTAGCAGTAAAAATGGCAACTTGTGGTAGGATTGGAAACAGTCAATTTATCAACAATTACAATAGGCTTACATGTCATGAAACTATCTTCAATTCCTGTGGTTAAACTTCCATTGGTTGATGTCAGCACGGATCCGCTGGATTTAATGGTTACAGGTCTGGCACTGCGTATGAAACAACTGGCACGCACTAGCCCAAAATTTATTGAATTGGTTCATGAGCGTCAGTTCCGTATTCAGATTGGTACGGATTTGGGTATGGCCCGCCAAATTATTGTCAATAATGGACAGATTGATACGGTTTCAGGTGATGCTGAAAAAGCCGATTTTATTTTACAGTTTGCGGACAGTGAGCAGGGTGTGAAAACTTTAATCAAAGGTGATCCAACCGCATTTATGACTGGCATGCAAAACGGCAGCATTAAAATGGAAGGTGATTTTGGTCTCTTGGTTTGGTTTAACCAAGTTGCAAAATTGGTTCCGCCAAAGCTACCAAAGCCTGTGAAAGCAAAAATTAAAGCCGCTCGTGCGTTTTTAAAAGAAAAAACGGGTAAGTAAGTTTTATTGAAAAATAATATATTTATCAATATGATTGCCCCCAAATTATGGGGGTAATTTTTTTATGAAAACTTTTTTAACTGCAACATTAATGACAGCATCTTTAGCACTAACAGGTTGTGCGAGTATTATGTCTGGCTCAACGCAGACACTGACATTTAAGTCAGTTCCTGACACAGCAAATATTGTGATCACAAATAAACTGGGTGAGAAAATTCATACAGGCTCAACCCCTGCAACGGTCACTCTTAAACGTGGTAATGGGTATTTTAAACCCGCAAGTTATGACGTTACATTTTCAAAAGAAGGCTATCAACAGAAAACCGTACATGTCACTGCAAAAATGAATGGTTGGTATATAGCTAATATCGTTTTTGGTGGATTAGTCGGCTTTTTGATTGTTGATCCTGCTACTGGTGCTATGTATAGCTTAAGCCCTAATGATGTGAATACACTTTTAGAGATTTCTAATACTGAAAGTAACAAGATGCAAAACAATCAAAATCTTACCGTTATGCTCATTGATGAAGTACCTAAGGATATGTTGGCGCGAGCACAATTCATCAAGCAAATTTAATCCTATCAAAAAGCCCTCAACTGAGGGCTTTTTGATACGTTGCTTTTTTATTCGACTTCTAAATTAAAAGTCACAGGGCCATCATTGACCAAATGTACTTTCATATCGGCGGCGAAAATACCTGTCTGTACAGTTTCAAACTGGGCCTTGGCATAGTCAACCAATTGTTCATATAAGGCTTGGGCATCATTTGGTGGCATAGCGGGTCCAAAGTCAGGACGCAAGCCCTTTTGCGTCTGCGCCATCAAGGTAAACTGAGAGACCAGTAAGATTCCACCACCTGCCTGACTCACGTTCCAACCCATTTTACCTTGTTCGTCATCGAAGAAACGATATTTTAAGATCTTATCGACCAGTTTCTTCCCTTTTTCGAAGGTATCATCTTTTCCTATACCTAAGAAAACCAAGATACCGTGTTGAATTTCGCCAGTGGTTTCACCATTGACGACCACTTTGGCTTCGAGAACACGTTGTAATAAGGCTCGCATGATTGATTTGATCTATCGCTTGATTATGCAAAGTGGAATTGTAGCAAACCTATATTGCCTGAGCAGATCATCAAGCATATTTTGCACATAAATGACTGAAGAATAGCGAATAAAGATCACACTATTCCATAAACCGATTAAATTTATGAAAATTATCCGTTTTAACAATTTGTGTAATTTTTGTATCTTGGCTGACGCAGGAAAGGTAGGAATTTTAGTGAGATAGAAACGATGTTTAAGTTTTCTTTGTTAGTTGCAATGTTGGCAACTGCGACGGGTGTTACACAAGCAGCGACATTAACCAAAGATAATGGTGCACCAGTCGGAGACAATCAGAACTCAATAACTGCGGGCGAATACGGACCGACTTTACTGCAAGATGTTCAACTCGTTCAAAAACTGCAACGCTTTGGCCGAGAGCGTATTCCTGAGCGAGTCGTACATGCGCGTGGTACAGGGGCCTATGGTGAGTTTGTTGCAAGCAAAGATTTATCCGATTTAACCGTGGCTTCCATGTTTAAGGGAGGCACTAAAACCCCTGTATTTTTACGCTTTTCTACCGTCATTCATCCGAAAGGTTCACCAGAAACTTTACGTGATCCACATGGTTTTGGCTTGAAATTTTACACACAAGAGGGCAATTGGGATTTAGTGGGAAATAATCTTCCTGTGTTTTTTATTCGTGATGCCATCAAATTTCCAGACTTCATTCATGCCATGAAGCCAAGTCCTGTGTCAAATGTACAAGATGCCAATCGCGTATTCGACTTTCTACAAAGCCAACCTTGGTCAGTCAACATGTTGACCTATGTTTACTCAAATTTGGGTACACCTGTGAGCTACCGTAATCTGGATGGTTTTGGGGTACATGCCTTTAAGCTTTATAACGCTAAAGGTGAATATAAGTACGTGAAATTTAATTTCCGTACGAAGCAGGGGGTAAAAGGTATGAATCTGGAAGAAACGGCTGCAATGCAGGCGAAGGACTTCAACCATTTAACCAATGATTTGTATAACAATATCAATGCAGGTCATTTCCCGAAATGGGACTTGTATATTCAAGTGATTGATCCTAAAGACTTAAATAATTTTGATTTTAATCCATTGGATGCAACTAAAATTTGGCCAACTCATTTAGTTCCAGAATTCAAAGTTGGAACATTGACGCTGAATCGCATGCCAAAGAACTTCTTTAATGAAACGGAACAATCAGCTTTTGCACCAGGAAATTTAATCCCAGGTATCGAACCATCAGAAGACCGTTTGTTGCAAGGTCGCATTTTCTCTTATTCAGATACGCAAATGTATCGTTTGGGAGCAAACCATCAACAAATTCCTGTCAACCGTCCGCTTGTCGCTGTCCAAAATAACAATCAGGAAGGCGCGATGAATATGTCGCATCGTGATTCTGATGTGAACTATGAACCCAGTCGTGCCGAGCCTAAGTCCGCGGTATTACATGCCAAGGCTGTGAATACACCTCTGGGTGAAAAAGTGTTGCAACAGGCGATTCAAAAAGAACAGCCTTTTAAACAAGCTGGTGAGTTATACCGCTCTTATTCAACACAGGAAAAAAATGATTTGATTCGGAACCTTGCGGCCGACTTAGGTCAAGTCAAAGATCCAGAAACCAAAAATCTGATGTTGTCATATTTTTATAAAGCGGATGCAGATTATGGCAGACGTTTAACTGTGGCAACCAAAGGAAATCTTAAGCAAGTAGAAGCTAAAGCAGCATTGCTACAAGACTAATGGACACGTCTGAACAAAATTGGTGACTAGGGCGAGGACGTCACCTCCCAAAAGTCCTGTAAAACTCAGAACCTTTCCTGCAACCCTAGGGCGAGTTTTACAGGCATTGTATTTTTAACCGCTAAACAGTGGAAGATATGTCATGAAATTTCTATTTAACGGTTTAATGGTTGCAGTGCTCAGTCTAAGTACTTCGGTTGTCTATGCAGAACAAACGACTTCGACAGCATCCTTAGCGCAATCGCAACAAGCTTTAATAGATCTATTTTTTGCTGCAGCTCGAACTGGCAATCAAGATGTGATGAGTGAATTTTTAAAGTATGGTTTTCCAGTCAATCAGAAAAACCACGCAGGTTTTACTGGGCTCATGATCGCCAGTTATTATGGTCATCAAGATGTCGTAACGCTGTTATTAACACATGGTGCTGACCGATGTTTACGCGATCACAAAGGTAATACGGCTCTTATGGGGGCAATATTTAAGTTGGAATGGTCGATTGCCAATCAGCTACGCCAAGTTGATTGTGATGTACAGGCCAAACAGACAGGTCAAAAAACAGTACGAGAATTTGCAAAAGTGATTGGTCAAGAACAACAGCTGGAAAAATGGATAGAAACAGAGTCTCAACAAGAGTAAAAAGCACATTTCACTTTGAACCTTGGTCGAATAGCGCTAGTGAATTACTAAAACATGGCTATGCAGTTTAAAAAAATGTGCTTTAATGCAATAAGTTGCTAAAAACCGAAAATGATATGTCTGCCATCATCCAATCCTTATTAGATACTGATCTGTACAAATTTACGATGCTACAGGTGGTACTGCATAAGTTCCCTCAAGCACATAGTGTGTACCAGTTTCGTTGCCGTAATTTGGATGACACGGTTTATCCTTTGGTCGACATTCTGGATGATTTAAATCACCAATTAGATTTGCTTTGCCAACTGCGTTTTCAAGACGATGAACTGCAATATCTACGCGGTTTGCGCTTTATCAAAAGTGACTTTGTCGATTATTTAGAGTTGTTTCAACTCAAACGTCGTTTTATTGTGGCCAGTATTGATCACCAAGGTCGTTTAGATATTCGGATTGAAGGGCCGATGGTTCAAGCCATGATGTTTGAAATCTTTGTGCTTGCCATCGTCAATGAGTTGTATTTCCGTCGTATTCGGACAGATGAGGTCATGGCTGAGGGCGAACGTCGACTACAAGCTAAAGTGGCCTTATTAAAACACTATGAAACATCGCAAACCCCAAATGATCCCCCATTTTTAGTTTCTGATTTTGGTACACGTCGACGCTATAGTCTGGCGTGGCAAAAACATGTGATTGAAGTCTTTAATCAAGCTGCACCACATATTTTCCGTGGTACCAGTAACGTCTTAATTGCGAAGCAATTAGGTCTTACCCCGATTGGCACCATGGCGCATGAATTCCTACAAGCCTTCCAAGCGTTGGATGTACGTTTACGTAATTTCCAAAAATCAGCACTGGAAACGTGGGTACAAGAGTACCGCGGTGATTTAGGCATTGCTTTGACGGATGTGGTGGGGATGGATGCATTCCTGCGTGATTTTGATCTGTACTTTGCCAAACTGTTCGATGGCTTGCGTCATGATAGTGGCGACCCGTATGAATGGGGCGATAAGGCCTATGCTCACTATAAAAAGCTGAAAATTGACAGTAAAACCAAAATGCTGACCTTTAGTGATGGACTGAATTTAGAGAAAGCGTGGGATTTACACAACTATTTCAAAGACCGTTTTCAAGTGAGTTTCGGGATAGGCACCAATTTGACCAATGACATGGGGCAAACGCCATTAAATATTGTGCTTAAACTAGTTGAATGTAATGGTCAGTCGGTTGCGAAAATTTCTGATAGTCCAGGTAAGACCATGACTGATAACGATACTTTTTTGGCCTATTTACGTCAAATTTTTGAGATTACTGAGGTATAAGTTTATATAACTCCAGTGTTTGTAATGCCAGAATTCATTTTGGCATTACGCTTTTTAAATGAGACAAATAGAGATATCTATAATTCTGCTAAAGGAATGCAAAAAATCAGAATAATTGTAAAAATGAGTTGTGCTAAGATCAAAGCATGACCTGAAAATATACGAAATAATATGACACATTCTGCCTTTAATTTTGGCTTACTGATAGAAGCAGAACAGTTGGTTCCGCATTTAGGCAATGAAAAACTACGCATCGTAGATTTAAGTCGCGCCTCGGTCTATGACCAGTTGCATATTCCACATGCTTTGCATTTAAAGCCAAAATTTTTAGTACGCCAAGACGAACAGGCTACGGGTTTACTACCCGATGCTGAGGGGCTACGAGAACTGATTTCTTATCTGAATATTTCACCCGAGCATCATGTGGTGGTTTACGATGATGAAGGTGGTGCTTGGGCTGGGCGTTTGATTTGGAATTTACACTGCTTAGGTTTTGAAAATACCAGCCTGCTGAATGGTGGAATTCATGCATGGCTTGCGGCAGGATTGCCAACGACGTCTGAGGTGGAGCAGTTTGAATCTGTTAGTACTTTGGTACAGGTCGATCAAGCCAAAATACAGCAGTATCGAATTGAATATACTGAGTTATTGGACAAAGTTCAAAGTAGTCAGGTCCAACTCTGGGACTGCCGAACAGAAGATGAATATACGGGTCTCCGCCTTGCAGCGCGACGCGGTGGTCACATTCCAAATGCATTACATTTTGAATGGAGTACTGCACTTAACCGTGAAAATCATTTAAGATTGCACCCTTTAGAACGCACGCAGCAACGCTTAGAGCAATTGGGTTTTAACTTAAATGAACCTGTGGTGGTGTATTGTCAGTCACATCACCGTTCAGGACTGGCTTATATTTTAGGTCGTTTATTGGGTTGGAATATTCAGGCGTATGACGGTGCGTGGAGTGAATGGGGCAACCGCCTCGACAGTCCTATCATTACCGGAGAGATGCCGTCTTGAGCCTCACATCACGCTTAAAAAAACAAATTTTCATTCAGGCACAACGTGTTGTACCGCAACATCAATTATCACGTGTCGTGGGTAAAGTTGCAGCCAGTGAAAACCCGATTGTGAAAAATGCAGTCATCACGGCTTTTAAAGCGCAGTACGGCATTGATATGTCGATTGCGGAGCAAAGCAATGCACTGAAGTTCAAATCTTTTAATGAGTTTTTTACCCGTGCATTAAAAGAGGGTGTGCGTGATATTGATACTGATGTGACCAGCATTGTGTCGCCTGCCGACGGGGCTATTTCGCAACTGGGTCCAATTGTAGAAGGTGATATTTTCCAAGCCAAAGGGCAGAAGTTTACTGTTGATAATTTGATTGCGGATCCGCAGTTGGCTGAACCGTTTAAAAATGGTCAGTTTGCAACAGTATATTTATCACCTAAAGATTATCATCGTGTGCATATGCCATTTGCAGGCACATTGACGGAAACGTTGTATGTACCGGGTGAATTGTTCTCGGTCAATCAAACGACTGCTGAAAATATTCCAGGCTTGTTTGCCCGCAATGAACGTATGGTCTGTTTATTTGATACAGAAATCGGTCGTATGGCCGTGGTTTTAGTCGGTGCCATGATTGTGGCGGGGATTGAAACCGTTGCAACTGGCAAGGTGAAACCTACGGGCCGTTTAGAGTTAAATCAGCATCAGCTGTTCTTGGATAAAGGTGCTGAACTGGGTCGCTTCTATTTGGGTTCAACCGCTGTGGTACTGTTTGAAAAAGACAAAATGACGTGGGATGCAGTCTTTAAAGCCAACTCGACTGTGGTGATGGGTGAAGCGATGGGACACACGCTTTAATCGTTTCAGCTCTCGGTCTCTGTCTTTGTTAAACGGAAGATGAGTGACAAAAAAGCACCGATATCGGTGCTTTTTTCATACTTTTGAAGAAAGGCTTATTCAGGAGTATAGGTGCGTTCTTTGGGGAAAATCACTTTAAAAATAGAGCCTTGGTTTTCTTTAGATTCAATCTCTAAATGTGCTTGGTGCTGCATCAACACGTGTTTCACAATTGCGAGTCCTAAACCTGTGCCACCCGTTTGTCGACTACGTGCACTGTCGACCCGATAAAAACGTTCGGTTAAACGTGGTATATGTTTGGGATCAATACCGATACCTGTATCTTCCACCGTGAAATAAGCTTGTTCACCATTGTCGTGCCAGCCCATGGTCACGGTTCCACCTTTTGGTGTGTATTTGATGGCATTGGTAATCAGGTTACTAAACGCACTGGCCAACTCCATATCAGAACCGATCAAGTCGCAGTGACTGTCAATGTCAAGATTCAGCGTATGACCATAATCAATATTATAGGCATGTGCATCATCATAGAGTTGGTTCATCAAACTAGGCATATCAATGATTTGATTTTTTGCGATCTGCTTGTCGTTTTCTAAGCGTGACAATAACAGTAAATCATTCACCAAGGCATTCATACGTTTGGCTTGGGCTTGCATTTGGTCAAAAGCCCGCTTCCAACGTGGGTTGAGGTCTTCTTGGTCTGTAAAAGTCTCAATGTAACCACTAAGTACCGTCAGCGGTGTGCGTAGTTCATGCGAAATGTTATCGACAAAGTCTTTACGCATTTGTTCAAGATTGTGCATGCGGGTCACGTCATAGGCGACCAGTAAGCGACTTTCACCCCCAAATCGAGTCATTTTGACCTGAACATAATGTTCATCAAAGCTGGATGACTTCATTTTTAAGCCGTCTGGTGCAGCATCAATATTATTGTAATAATCCACAAAATTCGGTTGGCGTAATAAAGTCAAAATATTGCGGCCACGATCATTTTGTTCAATGCCCAATAAACGCTCTGCGGCAGGGTTCCACCATTCAATTTGTTGCATGTCATCGACCAGTACCACTGCTTCTTGTAAAGCGACCAAGGATGACTGTGCTCGATCAATCAGTCCGACCATTTCCGCCTGTACGATTCGTTCTTGGCGTTGGGCACGGTAGACATTGAACAATAGTGCTCCCCAAATGCCCCCCAAGTTGGGTGGAACTTCATAGGGACGGTTAGAAATCCAGTCATTGACCAAATACAAAGAGCGCATTTGCAGAATAAAAAAAACGGCAAAGGCAACCGCGATACACGTCCAAAAATAACCAACACCAAAGCCAATCAAGCTCGCAATCAGCAAGAAAAAGGCAAGCAGACGTAAGTCCTGTTTGGCAAAGCCCCATAAACTGCTGTATCGCGTTTTTTTATGTTCGCGTGCAAGTTCTGGGACTGGGTAGGGTTCATACATAAAAGAAAATTAACCTAGAGCGATATCCGCACGTGTAGAGAATCTATAACCTGTACCACGCACTGTTTGTACAAAGCGATCAGCAGCATAAGGCTCAAGCACTTTACGTAAACGACGAATATGTACGTCAATGGTACGGTCTTCAATATACACGTTTCCACCCCAAACTTGGTCAAGAAGTTGAGCACGGGTATAAGCACGCTCAGGATGGGTCATAAAGAACGCCAATAAACGGTATTCTGTTGGTCCCATATCTAGAATATGGTCACCGAAACTCACTCGTTGGCTGACAGGGTCTAAGATTAAGCCATTGGCATCAATTGATTTTTCACCACTGAGGGCATTGGCACGACGTAGAACTGCTTTAATTCGTGAAACTAATTCACGGGTCGAAAACGGTTTGGTCATGTAGTCATCTGCGCCAGCATCCAGACCTTGTACTTTATGGTCTTCTTCACCACGCGCCGTGAGCATAATCACTGGAATTTCAGAGAGATTTTCATCACGTTTCAGGCGGCGGCATAGATCTACACCGCTGACCCCGCCAGGCATCATCCAGTCGAGTAAGATCAATGCAGGACGCTGATCCACAATCATTTGGTGGGCTTGTTTTGCATCTTCTGCTTGTAAGCATTGAAAGCCTGCCATATCCAACGAGGTGTGAATCATTTCTCGAATGGGAAGTTCATCATCGACGATTAAAATGTAGTCATCTTTCACAACGCAATATCCTATTGTAGGTAACGGCAGGCCGTTTTAATTTTATGACAGGCTTATTACAAAGATTAATTATGACAGTATCATTGCAAAAAACAGACGATTGATTAAATTTGCAAAAAAATGTGACAAAAAATCGTCATATTTGATTAAAAAATTAATGGAAGTTTAATCTAAAATTTATTTAAAAGTGCAGATGGAATCCAAATTGAGCGTCTTAGATATCTAGTTTTGCACGTGTATTGGGGTCTGAAAAGGTTTCTAAGAGTGAAATAAACACAATACGGCTTGAAGATAGAACCTCTTCAAAGGATTGTTTAAAGCCACTGACCACCCAGCGGATTGCAATTTGAGTCACATAACCATTCAAGCCTGTCGCAACCAGTGAAATTTCACGTTCAGAACGGTTAATTTGCGGCATCATCAGCATTACAAAGGCTTGAATCATTCGGTCAAAACGGGTCATGGTTTCATGAATGGTGGCTTGATTATGTAATTCTTGGACCAACATCGCGTCAATATAAATAATCCGTGCCATGCGGGGATTGTCTTTTAGTGTGGTGAGCAAAGCACGTAGTCCAGCATCAATCATTTTATGTGGATCAGATGAGGCTTGCATGATGGCTTGCATGACGTTGTGCTGTAACTCATCAATTAGTTTTAAAAAAATGGTTTGAAACAGTTGCTCACTTTTTTTAAACGATTCATAAAAATAACGTTCGGTGAGTTTGGCTTCATTACAAATATCTTTCACTGTTACAGCAAAAAAACCGTGAGTACCATAGGCTTCGATCCCTGCTTCAATCAGTTTTTCACGACGTAGCTGTTTACGCTCAGAAAGTGATAAGCCTTTGAATTGGCGTTCTTTGGTTTTATTGTGATCGCTGTTTTGTTGTATTTGTTCAGATGCAGTCATCAGGTTTCATCGCCCTATTAAAGCCAAGATTTGCTGTAGTTTAACAATAAACAAGGTCTGTACCTATGCGTAAGCAAAGATCTTTATTGGGTTTTCATTGACTTGACACTTTTAGCTATCAAATTTATGACAATTTATATTGTCAATTATAAAAAAAGCATCTACAGTCGATGTACAAAGATAAAGGATAAGCAAAATCTCATGAAGAATTTTAAGAATAAAGTCGCAGCAATTACAGGTGCAGGGTCGGGTATTGGACAACAATTGGCACTTTTATTGGCCAAGGCGGGCTGTCATGTGTCGTTGAGTGATGTCAATGAACAGGGTCTGGCGAAAACAGTTGAATTACTGCAAGGTAGCAATGTACGGGTTACCACGAAAAAATTAGATGTCTCTGACCGTTTGGCGATGAAAGCATGGGCTGAAGAAACGGTACAGAATCATGGTTCAGTGAATATGATTTTTAATAATGCAGGGGTGGCTCTGGGTTCAACGGTAGAAGGGGCATCCTATGAAGAGCTAGAATGGATTGTAGGGATCAACTTCTGGGGGGTGGTCTACGGTACCAAAGAATTTCTGCCGTTTATTAAGAAAACAGGCGATGGACATATCATCAATATTTCAAGCTTGTTTGGTTTGACTGCTCAACCGACCCAGTCTGCCTACAATGCAACTAAATTTGCAGTACGTGGTTTTACCGAGTCGCTACGCCAAGAGCTGGACATGGAAAACTCTGGTGTGAGTGCTTTGTGTGTGCATCCAGGCGGGATTCGAACCAATATTGCCAATGCTGCCAAAGTGAATGACAGCTTGCGTAGCATCGGAATGAACCCAGACAAGTCTGCACAGACTTTCAATAAACTACTACGCTGCCCACCAGAAGAAGCGGCACGTCAGATTTTAGAGGCCGTACAAAAAGATAAACGCCGTTTATTGATTGGCAATGATGCGAAAACGCTAGATTTGATCCAGCGTATTTTACCGACGGGCTACCAAAAAGTGACCGCTTTTGCGACCAAATTAAGCCAAAGAAAGTCTTAATATCGTGATA
>NZ_QKVN01000139.1:0-432 GCF_003231195.1 Acinetobacter sp. WCHAc060042 | reverse complement strand
GCTTGCCGATCTGCAATGACCTGACGGCATTGCTTGGTGTCATAAGCTCCATCGGTATAAACAGAGTCAATCCGCTCATCTTGTGGAATCTGATTAAGTAAATCACCAAGCACCTGTGAATCACTGACATTATTGGTTGTAAGCTGAACTGCTCGTATTTGTAGGGTTTTAGCATCTATACCAATATGAAGTTTACGCCATTGGCGACGATATTCAGGTCCATGTTTCTTGCGTTTCCATTCGCCCTCACCTAGAAACTTCATGCCTGTAGAGTCCATGAGTAGATGCAGCCCATCGCTACTTTTTTGGTAGCTGATTACAATATCAATATGCTTTTGTCTTCTACAAAGCGTGGTGTAATCTGGAGCTATCCAATTTAATCCGCAAAGTTTAATCAGACTTTGCACAAAGCCAGTGACCATACGTAAAGAC
>NZ_QKVN01000138.1:0-444 GCF_003231195.1 Acinetobacter sp. WCHAc060042 | reverse complement strand
TAACTGGCAATCTTGGTCGGTAAGCCAATCCCAAGATTCACATAAGCCCCATCGGGAATGTCTTGTGCCACACGTTCTGCAATTTGGTTACGGCTGAGTTTTTGATAGCTCATGATGTTCTCCCGATTACACAGCAACAGGTTCAGGTTGAACCTGCACCACGTGTTGAACAAAAATACCTGCGGTGATGATGTGTTCAGGATCTAAAGCCCCTAAGTCCACCACTTCAGAGACTTGTGCAATGGTCACACTGGCAGCCATTGCCATAATCGGGCCGAAGTTACGTGCCGATTTGCGGTAAACCAAATTGCCCCAACGGTCGCCTTGTTGGGCTTTAATCAGAGCAAAATCGGCTTTGATTGGATATTCCAGTACATAATCTTTACCGTCGATGTGACGGGTTTCTTTGCCTTCAGCCAATAAAGTACCGTAGCCTGTAGGCGT
>NZ_QKVN01000137.1:0-451 GCF_003231195.1 Acinetobacter sp. WCHAc060042 | reverse complement strand
TACGATCCCCGTTTTAATGCCTTTACGCGCGGCATAAATGGCAGAGGTATTTCCTGCAGGACCAGCACCAATCACTAAAACATCAAAAGCATCTTTGGCATTGAGTTTTTCAGCTTCTTTGGCTGCTGAATTGGTATCCAGTTTGGCAATAATCTCTTCCAAAGTCATACGGCCTTGACCGATATGGGTGTTGTCTTGGAACACCATTGGTACAGCCATGATTTTGCGTTCTTCAACCTCGTCTTGGAAGAATGCACCATCAATCATGGTGGCTGTCGTACCTGGGTTGTAAATGGCAATCAGGTTCAACGCTTGCACCACATCTGGACAGTTATGACAGCTTAAAGAGACAAATACGTCAAAGTCAGACTGGATGCCCAAACTTTTGATTGAAGCCAAAACTTCATCCGATACTTTGGGTGCGTAACCTGAGGTTTGTAACAATGCCAAG
>NZ_QKVN01000136.1:0-451 GCF_003231195.1 Acinetobacter sp. WCHAc060042 | reverse complement strand
CACGATTCCGGTTTTAATGCCTTTACGTGCTGCGTAGATGGCAGAGGTATTTCCTGCAGGACCACCACCAATCACGAGAACATCAAAAGCATCTTTGGCATTGAGTTTTTCAGCTTCTTTGGCTGCGGAATTGGTATCCAGTTTGGCAACAATCTCTTCCAAGGTCATACGGCCTTGACCGATATGGGTGTTGTCTTGGAACACCATTGGTACAGCCATAATTTTGCGTTCTTCTACTTCGTCTTGGAAGAATGCACCATCAATCATGGTGGCTGTCGTACCTGAGTTGTAAATGGCAATCAGGTTCAACGCTTGCACCACGTCTGGACAGTTATGACAGCTTAAAGAAACAAATACGTCAAAGTCAGACTGGATGCCCAAACCTTTGATTGAAGCCAAAACTTCATCCGATACTTTGGGTGCGTAACCTGAGGTTTGTAACAATGCCAAA
>NZ_QKVN01000135.1:0-453 GCF_003231195.1 Acinetobacter sp. WCHAc060042 | reverse complement strand
AAGGGAATAAATACTTAAAATTATAAGTTAATTCTAAAAAGTAAACATGTATTTAAACCCAAATTAGCTTGTAATATTGTAGGTCCAAAGCTTTATCTGTTCTGCTGACATCACTTTAAAATAATGCCAATGATACTTCATGTGAATGGAGGACTAGGAAAAACTGAAGTTGCTGGTGCAACAATGGCAGTTGGGAGTAGTGAAAATAAAATAATGATTTTAGTTATTTAGAATTAAATAGTAATTCTTCGAGTAGTCCTACTATTCCTAAACCAAAAATTGATATTACTGATGAATTTATTTTTAAAAATCAGAATGGAAATATAACCATGAGGTATGGGAATCCTGAAGGTGTAGCAAGGATAATTGTCAATGTTGATAAAAATGGTATTTTAGGTTTTGATATAAGATCAGCACCTGATCATTCTTATATGAATGCATCTGGTGTTGATA
>NZ_QKVN01000134.1:0-461 GCF_003231195.1 Acinetobacter sp. WCHAc060042 | reverse complement strand
ACCACCCGTAACCGAGATGACCAAAAACGGGCAGATGATTTAGTGAAACGTAATTTTAATGCTGATCATCCTGACCCTTGCGAAGCAATGCTTCTCAGGTGGGTGACTTTACCTATATTCAAACTCATTCAGGCTGGGTCTATACCGCCTTTATTATTGATGTGTTCTCACGAGCAATTGTTGGATGGAAAGTATCTACACGGATGAATACAGATATGGTGCTCGATGCACTTGAGCAAGCATTGCACGATCGAGGCATGCCAAAGAATGTGATTCATCATTCCGATAGAGGTGTTCAATATTTTTCTATTCGCTATACCAATCGTTTAGAAGCTGCAAATTTACGAGCATCAGTCGGTACAACTGGTGATTTATACGATAATGCTCTGGCTGAAACGGTGAATGGCTTATACAAAACAGAGGTGATTGAATATTTAAAAGCAGATTGGCAAGGTTTAGCG
>NZ_QKVN01000133.1:0-469 GCF_003231195.1 Acinetobacter sp. WCHAc060042 | reverse complement strand
GGGCAATATTTCCGCGACTCATGAGTGCTCGGTTATATGCGGGCCAATTGGTTGTGCTGTAGATTTTGTGTGTAGGCTTCTTCATTTGAAAATTATATCGCTGAAAAAGCCTTTACAGATAGGTTTGTGCAACAAAGCCCTTTTTGGATAGCCAATGGCAATATCGACATACCTTAAGCAGTGTTATATAGCTGTATTGGACTAAGTTTGATTTGATCCATTTTTTCTTGCGGATGAGCATACCATTGAGTCAAATAATCAAACCAGATAGAAATATTGCCTCGGATAATTAAGGCTCGGTTACGAGGTCTGTAAAACAAACTCATTACAGAATAGTGATTAACTATCACTGATTTTTGTAGCTTAATACAGACTTTAACAATGGTTACTTTTTTGGTTATTTTAACTTACACACTCACAATAATTTTTATAAAAAACATATATATAAATATTTATGTGATGCGTAATA
>NZ_QKVN01000132.1:0-480 GCF_003231195.1 Acinetobacter sp. WCHAc060042 | reverse complement strand
GTAGAAAGAAGTTCACGAACTTCCATTTCTACTAATTCAAGAAGTTCTTCATCATCAACAAGGTCACACTTGTTAAGGAATACAAGAATGTAAGGTACACCAACCTGACGAGAAAGAAGGATGTGTTCACGAGTCTGTGGCATTGGACCATCAGTCGCAGCACATACAAGGATCGCGCCGTCCATCTGAGCAGCACCAGTAATCATGTTTTTAACATAATCGGCGTGGCCCGGGCAGTCTACGTGTGCGTAGTGACGAGTTGGTGAATCGTATTCTACGTGTGAAGTATTAATTGTAATACCACGTGCTTTTTCTTCTGGTGCAGAGTCAATTGCAGCGTAGTCTTTCGCTTCACCACCGAATTTCTTCGCACATACAGTTGCAATTGCAGCTGTTAAAGTTGTTTTACCATGGTCAACGTGACCGATTGTGCCCACGTTAACGTGTGGCTTATTACGTTCAAACTTAGCCTTAGCCATG
>NZ_QKVN01000131.1:0-506 GCF_003231195.1 Acinetobacter sp. WCHAc060042 | reverse complement strand
TAGACCTATCGAGATTGAGCGGCGGAATCGCTTTGGTGATCTGGAAATAGATACGATTGTTGGTAAGAACCATCAGCAATCATTGGTTTCTATTGTGGATCGGAAGACAGGTTATTTATGGCTGAAAAAGTGTAGCTCACGCAAGGCAGAGGAAATTTGCCAAACAACCATCAGCCTTCTTAGGCCAATCAAAGATCAGCTAAAGACTATTACCGCAGATAATGGTAAGGAGTTTAGTCTACATAAGTATGTTGCTCAAGAATTAGAACTAGACTGGTATTTTGCTGATCCTTATAGCGCTTGGCAACGAGGCACGAATGAAAATACAAATGGTTTAATCAGACAATACATTAAAAAAGGCAGTAATTTAAATGCCTATACGGATGAATATATCTCAGAAATCACTCAACGTTTGAATCATCGCCCAAGAAAAAGACTCAGCTTTAAAAGTCCGAGTCAGGTATTATGGCAACAACATGGTGTTGCACTTCAAATGCTAATCTAAG
>NZ_QKVN01000130.1:0-510 GCF_003231195.1 Acinetobacter sp. WCHAc060042 | reverse complement strand
AGTTCTGCAGGTAAATATTTCAGAGCTTCAGTTAAAGCCTTGCGCACTGATTCTGCCTTTGCATCAGGTAATGTTGCCAAGATACAGAGCCGTGTATTTCGTTCAATAAGTGTTGCTATCGAACTTTTATTGTCTTTACCTTTAATTAAATCAGCTTCCCAATGACCCGGTATTTTTCTTTCTTGAACTTCGGCTGGGCGCTCATGAATAGTTTTAATATCCTGTAATATAGAATCTTTTTTAGGTTCACCGTTAGCTTTTCGCTTTTTATTTTCATGACGCAGACAGGATAATAAGTCTTTTTTCAACTCACCCTTTGGTAATGCTCGTATCGTTGAATAAATCGTTGTATGGCTTACATTCATTGTTTGATCCAAATCAGGAAATGTCTTTAAACGTTTTGCTATTTGCTGAGGAGACCATAAACAACGGATCGCTTCAACAATAAATTTCCAGAGGATTGAATCGATTTTGAGTTTTCTGTGACCACGTCTACGTCTAGCGAAGGTG